>CAYHBU010000006.1:0-17408 GCA_964354925.1 uncultured Candidatus Saccharibacteria bacterium
CTTGGACTCCTCTTGTTTTGTTTCTGCGACTGCTGTCTTTTTGGGACCGATGCTTTTCACGTAACACAAGACATTGGACATATCCACGTCATTGAGCTTGCCTTTCCAAGCTGGCATCGCCGTACCTTTAACGCCACCGCTTATCGAGGCAAGCAAGTGCTTATCAGACCTATCCATCCTCTCACCCATTGAGAAGTCTGGCATCTTGGGCATTATGCCCTTGCCGTCCTTGCCATGACAAGCTGCGCAGTTCTTTTCATACAACTGTTTGCCAATCGAGGCATCACAGGCGCTCACCGCGGTAATCGCGACAGCGCACACAAACGCTATCACAGCTACCACCACCGTCATAACCCCCAACACCGTCCTTCCTCTCGTCCCTTCCATATTGCACCTCCTTTTTAAAGTTTTAATATTATACAACTTTTAGGGACAAAGGTCAACAATTGCAAGACGTCAAACCTGGAATAGTTTTTGGGCATTTTCTGTCGTTTGCCGAGTCACCTCCTCCAAGGACACTCCCCTGATTTCAGCGATTTTTTGCGCAGTATGTTTTACATAGGATGGCTCATTCCTCTTGCCCCTCATCGGCACTGGCGCGACATAAGGAGCATCAGTTTCCACCAAAATCCTGTCGAAAGGAAGATTTTTGATGTTTTCGCTCTGAGAAAAATTAGGGAAAGTAACCACTCCCGAGAAAGAAATGTAAAATCCGAGATTGAGATATTTCTGAACATTCTCCCGTGCGCCATTGCCACCAAAAAAATGCATCACGCCTGGAATAGGATTTAGAATCTGTAATTTAGAATTTAGAATTTCTAGCAAATCTTCATGAGCATCGCGACAATGGATGACTAGTGGCTTGCTGATTTTTTTTGCCAATTCAATATGATCAACAAATAAATCTTTTTGTCTTTGCTTGTCTGCTTCGCCAATCTCTCCCTCAACCCTAAAATAGTCCAAGCCACACTCTCCGATTGCCACCACTTTTTCATTTTTAGCCAATTCCAGAAATCTTGCTTCGTCAAAAATACCGCCATCAGTGTCAGTCGGATGGACACCGATAGCGGCATAAACCCCCTCTTTGTATTCATTAGCTATCTCTACCGCTCTTTTTGAAGTCGCAAAATCAGATCCAATATTCACCAGCCAGATACCTTTCTTGAATGCGCGATCAATCACTTCCTTATAATCATCTTTGAACACATCAAAATTCACGTGAGTGTGGGTATCAATTAACATAAATCTCCTCCTTTTCTATTTTTCAAAAATCCATTTAACATAAGTAACATATGCTTATTTTACTTGAATGTCTATTCTAGGGAACAATGGTCTTATTTCTCCGATTTTCATTTTTCGTCCCTCCCATCTTCCGTTAATTATTTTCTCGCCTAAAATCATCAAAAACATCTCTTCGGAGGTGTTCGGCATAAATGGTCCTATCATCTTGGCGATAAATGACAGGTTATTGGCGTGCTGATTGATGTAATTTATAAAATGTTCGCGACTATCTTCTTTTTTGGACAACTCCCAAAGTTTCGTATTCTCTATGTGCTGATTGATGCGAGTAATGAATCGCCAAACGAGATCAAGCGCTTTTTCAAATTCATATTTTTCAATATGGCCTGAATATTCATCCCAGATTTCTTTCCTTCCTGATCCGCGATCAATGATAATATCGTCACTACTTTTAATGAAAATATCTCCTAACAAATCTTCATTTTTCTTGGCAATATTCAAAATACGACTGACGAGATTGCCAAGACCATTGCTTAAGTCAGCGACATACTTCACTGCAAATTTTTCTTCGGTAAAATCTATCTCTGAGAACATGGACGCCGAACCTAAAAAGAAATATCTAAAAGCATCAGTGCCATACTTGGAGACGACATCAAACGGACTCACCACATTACCCAGAGACTTTGACATTTTTCGCCCATCAACAGTGATGAACTCGTGGACTAAAATCGCTTTCGGCAACTCAATGCCGGCCGACAACAATATCGCTGGCCAGACGACAGCATGGAACTTTAAAATATCCTTGCCGATATGATGGATGTCTGCAGGATAATATCTCCTGAAATCATCGCTGTTCCTCGCATAGCCGAGAGCAGAGATATAATTCAGTAGCGCTTCAAACCAAACATAAATACTTTGAGAATCATCATTTGGCACTGGAACACCCCAAGAAACCTGACTCATTGGCCTTGAGATGCTCAGATCGCCCATACCATCATCGATCATATTCAAAGCTTCATGCTTTCGATTTGCCGGATATATCTCAATCTTATCTTTTTCCAAAATATCCTTAACTTCCGGCAAATACTTGGAAAGCTTGAAAAAATAATTTTTTTCTTTGATCATTTCCGGTTCCTTCAAATGGATTTCGCATTTGCCGTCAACCAGCTCACGATCCAAAAGGAACGCCTCGCATCCGATACAATAAAGACCTTCGTATTCTTTTTCGTATATGTCGCCTTTTTCTTTTAAAATCCCCCAAAATTTTTCAACAGTCGGCCAATGATTCTCCTTGTCAGTAGTCCTCACAAAAAAATTATTCGAGATATTCAAAGCTTTTGCCAAGTCTTTTATTATTTGAGATTTTTCATCCACGAATTTCTGCACCTCCATATCGGCTTTTTTGGCTGATTCAAAAATCTTCTTGCCATGCTCATCGGATCCGGTAGTAAAAAATACGTCCTCGCCATTCAACCTGTGCCAACGCGCCAAAACATCCGCTTGCACAAGCTCCATCGCAAATCCCAAATGCGGATCGGCGTTGGCATACATTATCGAAGTGGTGATATAGAATTTTTTATCTTTCATAGTCATAAATATTATTTTCTAATAACAACGACAAATTCTCCTTTTATTATATCATTTTTTAATTTCTCTAAAACTTCGCTGACCGTGCCACGATAAATCGTTTCAAATTTTTTAGTCAACTCTCGACACGCTACGACCTGCATCTTTTTACCTCCTTCTTTATCTTCACTCTCTACTCTCCTCTCTTCGCCTTGCTCCAACTCTTCAAATGCTTTTATTATTCTATGAGTAGACTCATAAAACACGACCGTCCTCTTCGTTGCCTCTTCTGTCGCATTTCTGAAAAAAGTCTGCCTGCCTTTTTTATGTGGGGGAAATCCTAAAAATAAAAATTCGTCCGTATCAAATCCAGATATTGAAAGCGCTGAAATGACAGCGCTCACCCCTGGAATCGGCACAACCTCCACCTCTCCCTGCATCTCTTCAAGCATCTTATCGATCAGCCTCTGACCAGGATCAGAAATACCTGGCGTCCCGGCATCCGACACTAAGGCCAAATCTTTGCCCTCTTTAAATAGATTAATGATTTGATCAATTTTTTGAAGCTTGGAATATTGGTGATAGCTCAGTGTAGGTTTTTTGATTTCATACCTATCTAGCAATACTCTTGTCACGCGCGTATCTTCACAGAGTATAATATCAACCTCTTTCAAGATGCGAATTGCCCTGAATGTGATATCTTCTAGATTGCCAATAGGTGTCGCCACAATGTATAATTTTGACATATGTCCAAATCAACATTTAACCTTTAGCATTTGACTGGATTTCGTCAATTGTTAATCGTCAATTGTTGATCTTCATTGTTATGATCCTCTCCCCTCATATTATTACCGGCGCCGCACTTGGCGCCAACTTCCAATCCGCTGACTGGCGGATATATTTATTGCCGATCGTGGCGATAATACTACATCACTCATTAGACCGTATTCCGCATTATGACTACAATCTCAAACCGTTTTCTTCGTTAGTCGCTTTTAAGGTTTTCTTGGACATATCGGTAGGCACGTCAACTGTAGCCCTAATATATTTATTTTTCAATACCGATATAGACATTTTCAATACCGCGATTGGCGCATTTTTTGGGACACTACCAGATGGCATCCTTCTGCTATCATTTATTTTTCCCGAAAAATGGCTTTTGAAATATCAACGATTCCATGCAAGCCTTCATTTCCATAGCAAAGAAATCAATCCTCAAACCGGCATAGAAACAAAAAAGACCATTAACTTTATTGGTCTTTTCACGCAAGTCACTGCGGTCGCTATCTCGCTATATTTCCTAATTTAATCCCTAATCATATCTTCGTCTGCTCGCCCAGATCAGCAAGTATCTCCATAAGCACAGCCGCTAACGGAACAGCAAGGAGCATACCAATGATACCTCCAAGTTTTGCGCCGATAAGGAGCGCGATGATGACAACGACCGGATTCAGTCCCACTGCCTTTTTCATAACCGTCGGCACAAGTACGTGATTCTCGATGAATTGCATGACGACATAAAATATCAGAACAAACAATCCTATCCCTGGGTGGATTATGAAACCCAATATGATTGCCGGGATGGAAGCAATAATCGGTCCAGCCATCGGCACGAGCTCCAAAATTGCAGCCAGTAAAGCCAAAATCAATGCATACGGCACACCAATAATAGTAAGACCGATAAATACGAGAACGCCCACGATTAAACCCAATAGTAATTGCCCTTGTAGCCATTGGCCCAATCGCTTCTGAGTCCTTTGCCATAAATTCAATATGTAGCTCTCATACTCACGCGGAGCGATAAATTTCAAAAATTTCCTGATACCGTCTTCTTGCAATGAAAGGTAAAAAGACAAAACGAACATCGCCACGATCGCAGCAATACCGCTAAACACATTCCTAAAGAAAGAAAATATCCCTCCGCCAGCCTGCAAGGCCTTATCTTCAAGACTAATCAAGAATTCTTGAGAACGATCAATGATCAAGGATTGAGCTGCTGATTCAGGAGCGCCAAAATATTGAGCGACCTGATTGTAATATACCGGTAAATTCTCCGCAAATCCTCCTACTTCATCCAAAAATACCGGCATTATCAAATACGATACGCTCGCCACGAATAGTATGACTGACAAATAAATCATTACGACGCCGAGAATCCTCGGAATCCTGAATTCCTGAAGCTTGCTCGCCCATCTGTCAACCGCAGAAGTTATGATTACGGCAAAAACTATCATCACAAGGATATCTAAAATCAAATAAGCAACCCAAATAGCAAGCACTACAAGCGCAGTCTTTATTAAGGTTTTCACCGAGATGTCTATTGGATGCGCCATGAATAATTTAATAGCTTAATAGCACTTTTCAGCTTTATGTTCATATCATATCACTAAATATTCAAAATGTCCCTAAATTCTTTATCATCCTTAAATGGCCCGATCAAAGCTAGATTCATTTTTTCATTTTTAAACACCTCTCTGGCAACATTTAATATGTCTTTTTTCGTAATTTTATTTATTTTTTTAAGTATTTCTTCCGGCATCATTATTTTTCTAGTTGCTATTTCTTGAGCGCCGACAAAAGAAGCCCATTCATCGGAAGTCTCAAGACCGATCAATGTCTTACCCTTGAAATTATCTTTAGCTTTTTTGAGTTCCGCATCGGTAACGCCTCTGGTTTTTATTTTTTTAATTTCATCCAATGTCTCAACAAGCGCCTTTTTTACCTTGTCATTGCCAACACCGGCATAAATTGCCAAAAATCCGGAATCACTGGCATTATCAGTTGTACTCATTATGGAATAAGCTAATCCATGTTTTTCTCTAATCCTTACAAAAAGACGTGAGCTCATCCCCTCGCCCAGTATCAAAGACAAAACTGAAAGAGCATATTTTCTCTCATCAAAAATATTAAAAGCTCTAAAAGAAAGGCACAAATGAGTCTGATCAGTCTCTTTGAAATTTATAAGAGGCTCCGGATGCTGCTGAATCTCCACAACAGCCGGCTTGCCATGAGGTTTTTGCGCATTCAATTTGCCAAAATATTTATTGGCTTTATTTAAAACATCCTTTTCATTCATCTTTCCGGCAATAATTAGCGTCATATTTTCAGCGCCGTATTGTTTTTTGTAATACTCTATTAATTTTTCGCGTGGCACTGCCTGAATTATTTCTTTGGTGCCGATAATATCCCAGCCGGCTGGCTGATCGCCATACATCAATCGATAAAGCAAATCCCATACATGTCTGCGGGGATTATCTTTGACCATATTCATCTCCTCGATAATTACTCCTCTCTCTTTTTCCATTTCTTTTTTATCAAATTTAGAATTGATGAGCATATCCGAAACAATATCAAGCGCCAAATCCAAATGGGTATAATCCATCTTGACCCAATAACCCGTTTCTTCATGACTGGTAAAGGCATTGGTTGACCCGCCCACTCTCTCAATTTCTTCCGGAATGGACTGCGGGGTCGGTCTTTTCTTGGTGCCCTTGAACATCATATGCTCCAAAAAATGCGACAAGCCGTTTATTTCTTTTTCTTCATATTTCGATCCAGTCGCAAATAGAGCGAGCACCGTCACGCTGGTCGCATCTCTCAACGGAACAGTTATGACTCTAAGTCCGTTTTTTAGGGTTTGTTTTTTGAACATAATTTATACTCGTTAATCGATTCAAGATTATTTAAAATACTAAAATAAAAAATCTTCAGGACAAGTCCCTGAGATGTTGGATCACTGTTTTCGCGAAACCTATCTGAGCTTATCATTGAAGTATTCTTTCAGCTCTCCAATGCTCATCCTCTCTTGTTTCATCGTATCTCTATCACGCACAGTCACAGTATTGTCTTTCTCAATGGTGTCAAAATCAACAGTCACGCAGTATGGCGTGCCGATTTCATCTTGGCGGCGGTATCTTTTGCCGATATTGCCGTTGTCATCGAATTCACACATAAACTCACCTTTTAACGAATCATAAACCTCTCGCGCTTTTTGGACTAATTCCGGTTTGTTTTTAAGCAATGGGAATACTGCTACTTTTATCGGAGCAAGTCTCTTGTCGAATTTCAAAACTGTCCTCGTCTCTCCATCAACATCTTCTTCAGTGTATGCATTGTCGATGAACATCAAAAACAATCTGCCAAGACCGACTGACGTCTCCATGATATGCGGGATGAATCTTTCTTTTGTCGCGTCATCAAAATAAGTTAGATCAGCTCCTGAAAATTTAGAATGCTGGGACAAATCCCAGTCACCCCTGGCGTGGATACCTTCGACTTCCTTGAACCCCCTCAAAGATTTGAAATCAAATTCGATATCATAGGCCTCGGAAGCATAATGAGCCAATTTCTCGTGCTTGTACCATCTGATCCTGTCTTCTGGTATACCGTATTCCAAATACCAATTCCACCTGTCATTCTTCCACGCCTCATATCTTTCCTTCATATCACTGGGGTGCAAAAAATATTGCATTTCCATCTGTTCGAATTCACGAGTCCTGAAAATGAATTGGCGTGCTACGATTTCGTTTCTGAAGGCCTTGCCCACCTGAGCGATACCAAATGGCAATTTCGGATGCATTGCGTCCATAGTGTTCTTGTATTCCAAATAGATGCCTCCGCATGTTTCAGGACGCAAATATACGACATTATCTTCGCTCATTTCTTCTGTTGGAGATCCGATATTCGATTTCACCATCAGGGAAAATATTTTGGCTGGAGTCAGATCAGTTGATCCGCAATTGGTGCACTTTAATTTCTTCTCTTCTTTAAGTTTATCTAATTCTTGGTTGATATATTCTATAGTTGCTTTATCAGCATTAACGCCAAACTCTTCCAATAGATGATCTGCGCGCATCCTGTTTTTACATTTCCTGCAATCAACCTGAGGATCATTAAATCCTCCGACATGGCCAGAAGCCACCCAGGTCGTCGGATGCATAAATATAGCACTATCGAGGCCCAAGACGTCGCTACGAAGTTGCACCATATGGCGCCACCAGGCTTCTTGAATATTTTTCTTGAGCAATATGCCGTAATGACCGTAATCATAGACAGCTGAAAATCCGCCATATATTTCCGATGAAGGAAACACGAATCCTCTGCGCTTGGTCAGGGATATTATTTTTTCAATTGCATTTTCTTTTTCGTTGGTCATATTTTTATTGATTTACATAACCTCCATCCATATCTATAATATAAGAATCTTCTTGTAAATAGCTATTCTTTTCATCTTCTTCAGAGGACAGAGATGTGTTAGTGAATGAGTCAATGCCTTCAAATTTCGCGCTCGAAATCAAATCTACGCTTCTTCCGATATCCGCTAAGCCAGGAGTGATGGACACCTGGAATGCCGCTTGCATAGCCGGCATGATAAATCCTGTCCCAATCGGTATTTTACCGATATTCCAAACTACCTTGCCGCTGAATTTATCATAAACGATACCAGCGCTTCCTGGCGAAACCCTCCCCTCCCATGCCACATTTGGCGGGAGGGCGGCTTCTATCTTGGCACCATCGATATCATTGGTGGTATTCGTTAATTGCCAGATTATATTATACGTCGTTTTTTGTCCAATCCTAGGAGGTATCGGGCCACTGTTTTCCAACGGCGCATTTTTATACAAACCCTTCATCGCAAAGTCCACTACGGTATTCACCTTTACATCCACCTTATCTTCATTGCCAATCGGTATGCCCCTCAAAACATCAGGGATCTGGTCGGAATTGACGCTAACAATATTGGAAACTATGAAATTCTGATCGCTAAAACTTGCAACCTCTACCTTGTCTTTCAATCTGACAGAAAACGAAACTTCTCCCTCTTCTCCTGGGCCCAGAATGGAAAGCTGCGGAACGCTAGTCGAATTCCAAACGATACTATTTATAGAACCTGAAAAAGATCCCCACCTTATATCAAAACTCCTATAATCAACCGCCTTGCTATCTATTTTTGCCATTATCGTGACATTAGGGATGGCAACGTCAGACGTATTGCGATATTTTATCTTGTAAGACAGCCTGTCCCGTGGAGAAGCAACGATATCCCTGCCATCGTTGACAGTCTGATACACAAACAAGATAGTCGATGACATGACAGTCGTCTCCTCGTCTCCGGCGTAAGCAATCAATTCATCATCTTGATTGAGCTTGCCTATGAAGGCCTGGAATAATTTATTTTCGTTTTCCCTGCCGCTCAATATTCCTTTTAGTTTTATCTTGCCATTTTCCTTTCCCTTTATTTTTTCAAACTCCCAAGTATTATTAGAAAAAGATGTAGCTGGCTCAGCGCTTGAAAAAATAAATCCTTCGGGATATTCAATTTTTAACTGCATATCGTCAAATGATATCTGGGAAAGGTTTTGATATTCCAAAATCAATTCCACTTCATTGCCCGATACTGCTCTTGGCGGTATATTCATAACCACTGAAAACGGGGTCTTACTAATAAGAGATTCGAAAACTGATTTCGCCTCATAGGACTTTTCAACACCCTTAGGGTTGTATCGCAAAACAGCACTTACGACCATCTTGTTATTTTTGGCACCAAAAAATTGTCCTTCGTAAGTAAGGCTCTTGGCCCTGCCGGACGAAATAGTGCCAAGCCTTTGTTCATTTTTCAAAATAGTGGAGTCTTTGGGAACAGTGCCCTCAGGCCACTCAAATAAAAGGACTGCATTTTCAAGATCGAAGTCACCCCTATTCTGATAAGAAACAGTGAATTCAATATTCTCGCCACTCTCTACTGTTTCGGGACCAGTGATTTTTACCGAGACATCAGATTTCTTGAATGTTTGAAAAAAATAAACATAGCCCAGATATCCTGCACCAGCCAACATCAAAATACTGAATGCCACTATCAACCTGGTGATGATTTTTTTCTTTTGATATTTCTTGATTGTCATATATTGTTGTCCATTCTCCTCCTCTGTCCACCTTGTCTCCGTTTTCTGGAGAGCTTCTTCGCGGGGTGCAAAAACCTCTGGGGTTTTCGGCCTTTCTCCAACCTCAGCCCCTGACTGATAAAGTTTTTCCTCTAAAGATTCTAATGGCGATCTTTTCTGCTGATTATTGGTATCCATGCTTCAAATGAAAAATTAAAATGTCTAAATCCTAATATCTAATAAAAATTAAATGCTTGAATTTCAAATTTTGAAATTGTAAATTTTATTAGAAAATAAGATCTTAGGGATTAGAAATTTTAAAATCTATACGGTCACTTTAATTTTTAGATTTGATTGTATGATACCAAATTTTAAGAGATTTTTGAATTACCCGATATTCCATTTTACGAAATAATTAATAGTTCTCACAAGGTCATCAATCTCTTTCTTGGAAACCCTCAGCTTCAAAAGAAGGTCTTTGTCTTTGCCGGAAAAAATGCGTAGAAACTTTACGGTAGACGGCAAAACGGAAAATACGCTACCATCTTGGACATCGCACTCTCCGCACACGACGCCGCCATTTTTCAAGCTAAACTTCAATTTTTCTTCATTTAACCTCCTGTGACAAGAAGCGCAATCTGAAAGTATAGGCTCAAAACCGCACAAAGAAATCAGTCTGAACTTAAAAAAATTGCTGAATATTTTTGACCTGCTCTCATCACTCAATCCGCCACCCTTGATGAACTCAAAAAACTCTCCCAGGAGACCCCAGATATTCCTGTCGGAATCGTCAAAATTGATTGCCTGGTCAATGAAGTCAAAAAAATCAATCGTCGCTCCAATGGCATATCGATTGCTTTCAGAATCAAGGATATTACCAATCAAACTAGCACCAGTGAGGACTTTGAATTTTTTTCCCAAAACAAACTCTATTTCTGAAAAATCAAAAATTTGAAGATGACTATTCAATTTAGCGAGTGGCCTTTTGACTCCACGGCCCAGAACCTCTATCTTGCCGAAGTCTTTAGTGTAGACAACAAAAACATCATCGAATTCACGATAAAAATTGCGTTTTAAGACTATGCCTTGAGTATGAAACAAATCAAATCAGCTGTTAGAGGTTAACTGTTAGCGGTTAGCGTGATTGGCTAATGGCTAATTGCTAACGGCTAATTGCTTTTTAGGGCAATCCAAACCTTTTCTTTCTTGCCATTACCGAAATCAAGATCGAATTCGCGCTTTATCAGAAACGCTTCATTTTCCCTACTACATCCGCTCAGTAGATTCTCTGCTAGCACCGTCTTCTTGATATCCTTGGCAAATCGCTCAAAAATAGCATTCGCATCATGGCTACCGCAATAGTCAATAGACACTATATCATTCGGAGTAAGCTTTGCATCTTTTCTCATATCTTGGATATTGCGCACGATATCACGCATGATGCCTTCAGCTTTCAATTCATCGGTCACCCTCATATCCAGCGCAACATTCAAATCTCCCTCTTCTGCAATCTTCCATCCATTCTCTTCATTAATTTCTTTGACCACCAAGATATTCTTGATATTCAGTTCGTCCTTGAGTAATTCCGTTAGTCCCGTTTTTAGTTTTTCGTTTTTAGTTTTTAGTTTGAGCGTAGCAAGTGGCTGTCTGACCTTCAGTTGATTTTGCGCTCTTAATTTCAAACCCAAAGCCACCACCTTCCTGACAAGCACCATTTGCTCAACCAATTCTTTGTCGATTAATTTTTTATTAACCTTCGGATAATCCGCTAAATGCACACTATCATCTTGTCCTTCAAGGCTTTGGAATAAGTATTCTGCCAAAAATGGCGTGAATGGCGCAATCAATCTAGACATCGAAATAATAATTCCTCGTAATGTCTCAGCTGCATTCCCATAATCCTTAGAATCCTCATCTCTGAATCTCTGGCGAGACCTCCTGACATACCAATTGGATAAATCATCGACGAAATCATTGATCGCCCTGCCAGACGTGGTCGCGTCATAAGTATTAAGATTTTTTGTCACATCTTCAACTAATAAGTTGAATCTAGCCAAAATCCATTTATCTAAAACATTATCACTTGGTGATTTTATTTTTTTAATACTTCCCTTTGTTCCGTATAACTGATAAAAATTAAGGGTATTAATAAGTGTCATCACAAAACTCCTTAGTCTGTCTTGGAGGTCTTTTTCATCGAAAAGCTTCGATTCGCCGACTGGATTCATGGTATATAGATACCATCTCACGACATCAGCTCCGTATTTATCCATCATTTCCCAAGGACTCACCACATTGCCCTTTGATTTGGACATTTTTTGACCGGTCTTATCAAGTACATGTCCGGTAGTGATGACATTTTTATATGGCGCTCCTTTATCAAGCAGGGTAGAAACTGCAAGCAAGGTATAAAACCAACCCCTGGTCTGATCCACCGCTTCACAAATGAGATCGGCAGGAAAAGATATCTTTTTATCTATCCTAGACTTATTTTCAAAAGGATAGTGCCACTGCGCAAAAGGCATAGCGCCGGAATCAAACCAAACGTCAACCACATCAGTCACTCTCTTCATTTTTTTGGAGCATTTTTCACACTTCAATTCGATCTTGTCGATATATGGCCTATGCAAATCCAGATTACCTTTCTCATCCATCGGCATTGCCGCATACTTAACGCCCCAAACATCTCCAACTTTCGGATACTTTAATTTCAATTGCTTGTCATTGTCTAGATTTTTGACAGTGCCATCAAGGAGCCACAAAGGATCTCCGTGCCCAACTATCAAGATATTTTTATACTCTATCTTTTCATCGATACGCCTCAAAAATTCAGATATCCTTTTCTTGACGTCATTCCAACTCTCACCACCCTCTGGAGCATTGTCAAACCTGTCTTTTTTAGTTCTGAAAAACTTATGATAGTCTTTCACGGCTTTGCCGTTATATACTCCAAAAGCAACCTCTCTCAATCTTGAATCATAAATAACCTTCTTGACTCCCAGCGCTTTTGCCATCGCTTCGGTCGTCTCTTTAGTCCTTTGCAAATCAGATGCAAAAATCATATCAATATTTTCTGATCTGCCTTTTTGTTTTTGCAGTTCTTTTTTGATCTTAATGACTGATTTTTTGATCTGATCCCTTCCTTTTTTGGTCAGCTTGAATCCTTTGACCTCTGGCCAAGAGCTGACTAATTTCTTGTGATTATTTTCCGCCTCGGCATGACGCATAAAAAAATAATTATTTCTCGGTGTCTGGTTCTGAGATAAATCGTCTAGGCTTGAAATGACTTTTTGATGATCACAATTACTGCAAATCCAAACAGGCAACGGGGTGCCCCAATATCTTTCCCTTGAAAAAGCCCAATCCTTGACCTCGCGCAACCATTCTCCGAATCTTCCATCTCTCAGATGGCTAGGAACCCAATTTACTTTTTTATTTTCTGCAATCAATTTATCACGCAGCTGGCTCATCCTTATAAACCAAGTTTTCTTGGGATAATACAGGAGCGGAGTCGAGCATCTCCAACAAAAAGGATATTCGTGTTCATACATTTCTGATTTATACAGGATATTTCTCGATTTCAAATCTTCCAATATTAACGGGTCAGCATCTTTCACAAACATCCCCGCCCATGATGATATTTCCGGCTTGAATCTCCCCTCTTCATTGACTGTTATCAAGGTGGAAAGATTATTCTTCTTGGCTGTCTGCATGTCATCGTCGCCAAATGCTGGAGCAATATGCACGATACCACTACCATCTTCAATTGATACAAAATCAGCGGTGACAACGACAAAGCAACAGGTTTTTTCTCCAGATGCTTGGCTCACGTCACAAGTCTGACCAGGAAACATAAACAAAGGCTCATATTCTGCGCCAGCCAGATCCTTTCCCTTGAATTCTTTTTCTATCGTAAATGTCTCAGTAATAACACTAGCCACCCTTGATTTAGCCATAATCAAAACTTCCGGCTTTATCTCGCCTGGATCAGGGTTTTCTTTCAATATTTTTATCTGCACATAATCAATATCTGGTCCGACGGCCAATGCCGTATTAGCCGGCAATGTCCACGGGGTCGTGGTCCAAGCCAAAAAACTGATCGGCTCCTTTACCGTCTCTCCTGATAATTTTGTGATTTTGAATTTAACATAGGCCGACGGATCCTTAACAGTCTTATATCCTTGCGCCACTTCGTGCGAAGAGAGCGAAGTCCCGCATCTTGAGCAATACGGCACTATTTTATAATCCTGATAAAAAAGTTTTTTCTTATTTATCTGCCCGATCACCCACCAAAGACTCTCGATATATTTATTGTCATAGGTAATGTAGGGATTCTGGAGGTCAACCCAATAAGCCATGCGATTAGTCATTTTCTCCCATTCATCCTTGTATCCCCAGACCGATTTCTTACATTCTTTGTTGAATGGCTCAATACCATATTGTTCTATTTCCGGCTTTGATTTTATGCCAAGCTTTTTTTCAACTTCAAGCTCAACTGGTAAGCCGTGCGTATCCCAACCAGCCTTTCTCTCAACTAAAAATCCTTGCATAGTCTTGTATCTTGCGAAAAGGTCCTTGAACGACCTAGTGAGGATATGATGGATGCCTGGCTTGCCATTGGCCGTCGGTGGACCTTCGAAAAACACGAATCTTTTCGCCTTTGAGCGGATTTTTAGAGATTTTTCAAAAATCTTCTTTTCTTGCCAGGATTTCAATATTTCTTCCTCTTTCTTGGGTAAATTGAATTGTTCTTGAGACATATGAATTAATGGATTTTATTGAATTGATATCTTAACAATATATACCAAATAATCGAAAAATCAAAGAAAGAAACGGCTCACATAGCGAACCATGTCTTTTAAAAGAGTGTATCCCTACATTTTCTTTGGCGCATTCACGCCGAGCAAATCGAGGGTATTTTTCAAAACTATCGCCGTTGCCTCAATTAACGCCAATCTCGCATCGGTCAACAACTTGTCATCGCCAATTACGTGGCACTCGTGATAAAAACGATGGAATTTATCAGCAAGTGAAACAGCATAATGAGTCAACTTATGAACCTGACGATCGTTGGTGACCTCTTCGATGAGCTCAGGGAACCTGATGAGATTCTTTATCAAATCCAACTCATATTCCGTGGAAAGCATTTCCAGATGCAAACCCTTGGATCTTGAGTCTTTATCCTTGAGCCTTGATTTTCGCAGTATGCTGTAAATCCTTGCGTGAGCGTATTGGACATAAAAGACCGGATTTTTACTAGACTGCTCCCTCATCAAGTCCAGATCCAGCTCCATCTGGGTATCGAGAGATTTTGAAAGATAGAAAAATCTAGCACTATCAAGACCCACTTCATCGATTAGCGATTCCAAGGTGACAATCTTGCCTTTTCTCTTGGATAATTTCATTCTTTCACCGCCCTCCTTTATCGCCACCATTTGAACGATAGGGATATCCAAATCGCCATCAAATCCAATCATTTTCATTGCCGCTTTCATGCTTTTGACATGACCCTGATGATCAGCGCCCAAAATATCCACCAAATTATTAAATCCTCTTTGTATTTTGTTGGCATGATAGGCGATATCTGGCAAAACATAAGTCGGCGTCTTGTTTTCATCACTTCTCACAATCACCCTATCTTCAGAATCCCCGAATTGTGAAAGCTTGAGCCATTCTGCCCCCTCCTTTTCATAAATAAAATCTTTAGACTTCATCCAGTCATACATCTTTTTGACAAGATTTTTTTTATACAGCTCTTTTTCTTCTGAAAACCATATGTCAAACTTTATTTTCAGCTTCTTTTCGATGAATTTTTTGTTATCTTTTTGCATTTCGCCCGCAATCAGATACCCAGCCTCCCTATGGAGTTTATCTTTGTCTTTAATTTTCTTGATTAATACTTTGAGCTTCGGGTTTTGTTTTTTTATCTTCAATCTCAAATAATCATTCAGATAGCTCTCTCCTTCGCCCACTGACGTCTTGCCAAGCTCCTTGATCTGATTACTGGCCCGAGCATCGTTGATATAATATTCTCTTTTCGTATTGTATCCGGCTTTAACCAAAATATTAGATAGTGCATCACCCCAAAATGAATTGCGACCGTGACCCAGATGGAGCTGGCCGGTGGGATTAGCAGCTATGAATTCGACTAATATTTTTTTCTTCTTTGCGTCTATTGGCTTAAGTGATCCAAATTTATCTTTTTCTTTCAGGATGTTTTTTACCTGCTTTTGAACAAAATTGTCATTCAAAAAAATATTCAAAAAACCGGGATGCACGACTTCCACTCTAGTAACGATTCCTGATTTCTGCGCCAAAACTTGGTCACCTATCTGAGTCGCTATCTCGCAAGGATCTTTCTTTAGTAAGCCAGCTAAACGCAATGCGATATTTGTCGCATAATCTCCATGGATATTTTCTGATGGCCTCTCAATAACCACAATAGATTTACCATTCTTTTCCAACTCAAAACTAGGAAAAGCCTTATTTTTCTGCGCTTCCTTTATTGCCTCTATTATTATTTTTTGGACTTCGCTTTTCAGGGTCATGTTATTGATGCCAGTATTGGCGCTTATATGATTTTTAAGTCTATCTAAATTTAAAGAAAAATAAAAGCCCGGTAGTAGAACTTTGACCGTGTTGCAAGGCAACACGATGACGGAATACTACCGGGCTTTTATTTTTATTGATTACTTATGGCTATTTTCACAAATTCTTCGGGGTTCAAACTCGCTCCTCCTACCAACACACCATCTATTCCTTCATGATAAATGAATTTTGCCGCATTGTCCGATTTGACTGAACCGCCATAGACGACTCTGAGATTCTTTGCATTTTGACCAAACATGCTCACTGCCGTTTTTCTGATCAAGACCGCCGCCATCATCGCACCCTCCGGAGTATCCGGCACTCCCGTCCCGATCGCCCAGACCGGCTCATAAGCCACTATCAATTTATCTAAAAAAGATTTTGGAATATTATCAAGTGCCGCCTTCACCTGATCCTCCACCACCCTTGGTATCTCGCCCATATTTTCACGATGATGCTCTCCGACACATAAAATGACATTCAGTCCGGACTTCAATGCGTTGATAACTTTTTTATTTATCACCTCATCGGTTTCACCGATATGCTTTCTCCTCTCTGAGTGACCAATTATCACATAATCACAACCCAAATCACCAATCATTCCTGCCGATATTTCTCCTGTGTATGCGCCCTCCTTTTCCCAAAACAAATCCTGGACACCCAAGCTAGCTTTTAGCTTGTAGCTTTTGGCTGCCAGTTGTCTTGAAACAAGAGGCAGATAGACAAAGGGTGGGCAAATCACCACTTCAGTTTTTAGCTTGTAGCTATTAGTTGTCATTTGTTTTTCGTAACCAGCCAAAATCCTCTCTGCATCTTTCTGGGTTTGGGGATTCATTTTCCAATTGGCAATGATTATTTTTTTAAGCACCTTTGTCGTATTGCCCATAATATTTTTTATTCTCGTATTTAATTAGTGTTGTTTTATTTCCACTCTTCCATCTCCACCCCATTAACAGAGATAATCCTATTCCAATCTAGATTCTTGTCTTGGAATTCTTGCTCATCCTTCACATAAGTCTTGGTTTTATTCTCTACGTCTACAATGTAAACCTTGCCCTGATAAAGGACTCCTTGGACGGTCGGGTATTGGTCCAAGTCAACTTGAGAGACTTGCTTGATATCCTGCCATCTGTT
>CAYHBU010000007.1:0-16523 GCA_964354925.1 uncultured Candidatus Saccharibacteria bacterium
TGAAGTGGCAAAGGATTTCGGCATACCGGTAATTGCTTTGGCTGGATTTGATGGGGGCAATTTGATTGCATTGGCTGATGCGAAAATTTTAGTTCCTAGCGAAAAAGGTAAATATGATATCGTGGAAAGTATCCATGAAGTGGTGGTGCACCTCATTACGAGATACTTCCAAGTTTTTATAAGCAATCATTTAGCAGATAAATAATTTAATGATATGCAGGCGATAATTCTCTCTGGGGGGTTGGGTACTCGTTTGAGACCATTGACCAATGATATTCCTAAGGTGATGGTGCCAATTGGTGGCAAGCCGGTGCTTGAGCATCACATCAAACAACTCAAAAGAAGTGGTGTGACAGAAATACTTATAAATCTCCATTATTTGCCAGAAGTGATAAAGAGCTATTTTGGCGATGGATCAAAATTCGGAGTAAATATAACTTATAAGTATGAACCAGAAATTTTGGGAACGGCTGGAGCAGTTAAGAACTTTGAGGATTGTTTGAAAGATGAGTTTTTAGTCATCTATGGTGATGTTTTGAGTTTTGTTGATTATAAAAAATTTAAAGATTTTTTTGACGGCAAATTTGATGCTATTGGAGCAGAAATAGTAGGTGATACTGACCATCCTTTTGATTCTGATTTGGCAGAGGTAGGCGAAGATTTGCGTTTTAAAAAAATACATACCAAGCCTCATCAGCAAATACCGGAAAAATATAAATCAATGAAAGCGATTTTTATTTTTAAAAAAGAAATATTGGATTTTATCCCGCAAGATAAATATTATGAGATAGATCACCAGCTTTTACCTGATATTTTAAGCAGGGGATTAGATTTTTATGGTTACGAAACCCAAGATTATTTAAAAGATATTGGGACAATGGAAAGATATAAGAAGGCTCAGGAAGATTACGGTAGATTATTTTCAAAAATATGAATCCGATAGTTAGTATTATTTTGCCTACGTATAATAGATCACGCTTCTTGGATCGCGCTATCGGAAGCGTTATTGATCAAACCTTCAAAGATTGGGAATTGATAATTATTGATGATGCCTCTACTGATGATACTTCTGAAGTGTTGAAGAAATGGCAGGAAAAAGATGATCGTATTAAAGTTTTGAGAAATGAAAAAAATAACTATTCGACGATTGGTATATCGAAAAATTTAAATGATGGTATTCGTGTTGCTAGGGGAAAATATATAGCAAGATTGGATGATGATGACTATTGGTGTCACAAGGATAAGTTAAAAATGCAAGTTGATTTTTTGGAAAATAATTCTGATTATGTGATTGTCGGCGGAGGCATGATAGTCGTAGATGGATTCGGAAAAGAGAAATTTAGATATTTTAAAAAAGAGAATGACCAAGAGGTAAGAAATAAAGCTCTTTTGTCTAGTCCTTTTTCTCATACGACCGTTATATTTTTGAAGGATGCAGCAGAGAAGGTTGGATTTTATGGTGATAATAAATTGGCGGAGGATTGGAGTTTGTGGTTAAGATTGGGAAGGGTTGGAAAATTTTATAATTTTCCTGAATATTTTACTTGTTATACGATGGACGGCAACAATAAGTCATTATCTCATCTCGGTCAACACGCTAAGATACATTTTAGGCTTGCTTGGGAATATAAAAATGATTACCCGGGATTTTTCAGGGCTTATAGTTTGGCATCGGCTCAGTATTTGTATTCATTCTTGCCAAGTTTCTTGAGGCGATATTTGGATTACTCTCTTTCTAGAATGAAAAGGGCGCTTTGATTCTATAAAATAAAAAAGGGAGACTCTTTAGAATCTCCCTTTTGCCTATCCATAAAGCTCTTTCACGTATTTCTTTATTCCTTCTTCAAAATCTATGGTCGGGTTCCAGCCTATTATCTTTTTTGCTTTTTTCGCGTCGAGGGCTATCTGATAAACTTCTCCCTTGCGATAAGGCTTGTAGGTCGGTTTAATTGCAAGGTTAAGATTTTTTGCTATGGCATCAAATATCATTTGGTCGCTTATCTTTTTTCCAATTCCCAGATTTATTATCTGGTCAATGCCTTTAGTCAGTGCTAAAACATTGGCACTGACGATATCTTTGACATAGACATAGTCTCGCGTCTTGGTGCCATCACCGAAGATTGTTGGTCTTTTTCCTTCGCTCATTAATCCGCTGAAAATTGCTACGACGCCAGCTTCGCCTTTGGGATTTTGGCGTGGTCCGAAAACATTGGGATAGCGGAAAATAAGATAATCGAATCCATAATGTCTCGCATAACAAGCGATAGCCTCTTCTCCTTGGAGTTTTGACAGTCCATAGGGCGACAGAGGGGTTGTTGGAGATTTTTCGTTTGCCGGTATTTTGTCCGGTTCCCCGTAGATTGCGCCACCTGTCGATGAGAATATGAACTTATCAATGCCGATCTCTCCACCGGCTCGCAGAATATTGACCGTTCCCAGAACATTGACTTCCAGTGTCGGTATCGGATTTCTGAGTGATTTTACAACCTCGGCTATGGCAGCATGATGATTCACAATTTTCGGTTTTTCTTTCGCGAAAATTTCTTCTATCTTTTCCCTGTCTCTGATGTCGGCCTGATAGAAAGTCGCTTTCTTATTTACATTTTTCCGATTTCCGGTAGAAAGATCATCTATGACTACCACCTTGTGGCCAAGATCGATATAGGAATCAACGATGTGTGAAGCAATGAATCCTGCGCCTCCCGTGACCAATATTTTACCCTTTTTCATTATGTGCGTCTCCTTAGTTTATTTTTTATTTTAAAAAGCTAGTTTGTGTTTACCATTTTAGGGGCAGATGGTCAACTATATTATTTGATTTTCGGATTTGTTTTGGAGTTGGAAGATACCCAAAATTTCTTTGATGACCGGTTCTTTGAATGAGATTAATAATCCGACGTAGATGGTGGCGGAAAGAAATAGGTTTACAAAAAAATTAAGATGCAGGTATTGGAAGACGGAAGCGTTGACCGCCATTATCAGGGTCGCCAAAGCAATGATTTTTAAATGGGAGATTACTGAAAAATAATTTATTTTTTTCATTTTATTCCAAATGAAAATGCTAGCTGAAAAGTTTGCAATGAGCGTTGCTATCGCTGCTCCAGGCATTCCATAGGAGGGGATTAGTAAGTAGTTGAGAGATATGTTGATTAGAGCATTTATAATGATGAACCCCAGGAAATTTTTTTGTTCGTTGTAGGCAAATAATGATCCGCTAATGAGAGTATTGGGCAGTACCAGCAAAAGAGTAAAAAGCAATATCACGAATGTTGTGGCAGCTGGAGCATATCCGCTGCCAAATAAAACAGTAATCATATCCTTGCCCAATATCGCTCCACCAATAGCGATGGGTATGCCAACCGCAAGAACTATGGTGATTGATTTTTCTAATATTTGACGGAATTTATCATTATCTTTTGTTGCAAATCTTGCCATTACCGGAAATATGGCTGATCCCAGTAAATTTGGGATTACATATAAGAGTTGGATTGGTCTTTGAGCGGCGGAATAGTAACCGACCTCGCTTGCACTTCGGAACCAGCCGATCATTACCGTGTCGATGTTTACCATGATGGCTCCGGAAAATCCCATTATGGCAAATGGCCAGGCAGATGATAGGATTGGCCAAAGCAGATCCTTGTTAAAATTGGAAAAGAGATTTTTTAGGTAATGTCTTAAGATCGTTATGGTTATCAATAATCCAACTCCGCTTCCTATCGCATATGCGATGGCCAGAGATTTGGCGCTGGGCATAAATATTAAAGATGTGATACCAAGAGAAACTATTACAAGGTTGACGATTATTTTCACTAGCGCCTCTCTCTCCATTTTTTCCAGCGCTCTATTGAAAGATAGGCCGAACTCTATCAATCCATCGAAGATGAAGGTGAGTGCTATTATGGGCAGGATGTTTTTAGTCGCTTCAATTTTAGTGAAAAACGGGACTATGAATATGATTGTGAGCGTGCTGAACAGTAATAATAATATTTTTATGAAAAAAGCCGTTGAGAGATATTGTTCCCTCATCTCGGGATTTTTTGATCCTTCTCTGGTGATGATTGGACTGAGGCCTAGATCAGAAAAAAAAGAAAATAAAGCAGAAATCGTAATTGCATAAGAAAAAATGCCCCAACCCTCAGCTCCTAAGATGCGAGCCGCATATATGACGATTGCCGTTCTCAGCAGGCGGCCCAAAAATTCCCCAGAAAAAAGCCAAAAAGTATTTTTGGCCACGGTTTGTCTTATGGTCTTATTTTCAAAAAGAAAAGAAATTATTTTTTTTATCATTAGTTGATGGGTGCTAAACTTAACTACCCTTTTGGGACAGTAGCGTCTTGATTGTTCTTAGTATTATCATAAGATCCAAAATAAGTGATTTGTTTTTCAGATAATAAAAATCGTAAGACAATCTTTGTTTTGTGGACTCTACCGAGTGTGGCGGGGATTCTTGGTGGATTTGCGCCCAGCCGGTCAGGCCTGGTTTGATTAAATTTCTGATTTTGTAATAAGGGATTTCTGATTCTAATTTTTCGTATAGATCGATGATATCCGGCCGAGGACCAACCAGAGAGATGTCTCCGCGGATGACATTTATCAATTGTGGCAATTCATCGAGCCTGGTTTTTCTCAAAAATTTACCAACCTTAGTTATTCTTTTATCATTTTTCTCCGGCCATTTACCATCATCATTTACAAACATACTTCGGAATTTTATATTGCTGAATATTTTATTGTTTTGACCAACTCTTTTTTGGGTGATAAAGGCGGGACCCCTGCTGTCGAGTTTGATTGCTAGGATGATAATGGGATAAATTATGGCAGAGGCGGTAAATCCGATACTTGCGATTGCTACGTCTAGCACCCTTTTGATGGAATCATTTATCTGGTTAGGATTAGCAGAAATGTTTTTTAAAAACCAATTTTCATTTATTGTGGAAAGCGGTATTCTTTTTATGATGAACTCATAAAAACTGGAAAAATAAACAAAATCAACATTCAAAAAGATTGATTCGTAAAGTATTTTTAAAGATTCGTTATTGATATTGATATCGTCTGGGATTACGACTAAATTAATATCTTTATTTCTTATTTCATTTTGGACATTTTTAATTCCGAAATCTATATGAGGATAATGGATGATTATCTTGTATCCCAATTGAGGGATGGTTTCGATAGTGCTGACCAGTTCCTCGGTTTCTTGGGTGTTGCCAAGGAGGACGATGTTTCTTGAAAATATCTTGGGTGATATCGTCTTGCTATAGAAATATCGCCACAGAGTGAATAACGTCATAAAAGTGAGCGTATAAATGAGCAAGACGGTTTTGGGCGTGATGCCGGCAGGAGGATTGATGTAAAAAATTATCACACTTGTCGAAAACGATATCAAGGTGGCAATCACAATATTTTTATAAAAGTTGATATCTTTAAAAAATTTTGGATTATAAAGGTCAAAGACAATGAAGATGATGATCCAGATGATTATTATAGGGCTGAACGGGATGATATGACCCTTGAATAATTGCAGTATTCTTTCGTCAAAAATTGAAAGATTCCTCAATGCTAGCGCTATGTAAAGAGATAGGTATAATAGGAAAATATCTCCTATAAAAAGGATGAATTTTTTAAATTTTTGTCTAGGTTTGTCCATAATAATAGGGGTTTTCCCTGAGTCCGATTACCTATTAATCTACATTTAATTTGCCCAAATGGCAATAAATATGGTCGCTTATTGAACTGATGAATAAGTGGTATAATTGGTCTAACAATTAATACTTAACAATTAATACTTATGTATCAAGTAAAATCGCTCAATTATAAATCTTTGGATAATTTTTTGTCGGAAAGGCAGCTTTCTGAACACCATGATGTTTTGTATGTCGGATATGTTAACAAATTAAATGAAATAGAGGAGAAGTCGGGCGGAGCGGATAAATCAAAGGCTAATGCCACTTTCTCTGATTTCAGGTCATTGAAGAAAGAAGAGGTGTTTGCTCAAAATGGAATTTTGTTGCATGAGTTATATTTTGAAAACCTGGCCCAGGAGGGCGGAGCGGATGCGAATATCCCAGAAAGCGTAAAAGAATTGATTGCTAAAGATTTTGGTTCTTTGGAGAATTGGCAGGCGGATCTGGTGGCATGCGCCATGTCGGCAAGAGGTTGGGTGGTGACGGCTTTCAATTCCCAGAACGGTAAATTGCATAATTATATCTGCGACGTGCATGATGTTGGTGGTGTGTGGGGCGCGCATCCGGTGCTCGTGCTCGATATGTATGAGCATGCATATTTTTTGGATTACGGCACAAAAAAGAAAGCATATATTGATAATTTCATGAAGAATGTAAATTGGCAGGTCGTGGATGGTAGGCTCAAAAATTTATCTTAAATCTTTAAGTCGTGTCAAAAAAAAGCAAAAACAATCATAAATCAGAAAACAAGAATAATAGAGATATAATCTATTTTGATATCCAAAAATATATTTCTCTGATTTCTGTTTTTATAAATAAGCCCTTTTGGAAATTAATTTTTCTTAAGAGGGTTTATTTGACTCTTGTGCCGATAGTAGCTTTGTTTGTGTTTGTGATTAGCTTTAATGCTGGTGGCTCAATCGTGACGGATGTGGTAGAGAGTGGCGATGCCGATGTGCCTATAGCGATTGACTTGTCGGAAATCGCTCGTGTTAATGTAAATCCCGATAATGCCAAGGGCATTTATCTGACGATGTGGTCGGCAAGTAATAGCAAGAAAATGGAAAATATTTTTGCATTGATAGATAAAACAGAAATTAACAGCGTGGTAATAGACGTGAAGGGTTCGCAAGGAGAGTTGATTTATGAGTATTGGTCTGGGATAGGGGATTTGATCAAAAAACTCCACGAGAAAAATATCTATGCCATTGCTCGCGTAGTGGTGTTCCAGGATAGCGGATATGCGATGTCTAATCCAGAAGTAGCTTTGAAAAATAGGAGTGGCGGACTATGGCGGGACAGGAGGGGATTTGCCTGGCTTGATCCGGCGGCTAAAGGCAGTCATGATCACATAATCGATATCGCTAAAAAATCCATTGATTTAGGATTTGACGAAATCCAGTATGACTATATTCGTTTTCCGACTGACG
Source organism: uncultured Candidatus Saccharibacteria bacterium (assembly GCA_964354925.1). GTDB lineage: Bacteria > Patescibacteriota > Minisyncoccia > GWC2-36-17 > GWC2-36-17 > GWC2-36-17. Next base: position 7,115 of record CAYHBU010000007.1, read on the forward strand.
GAGCATTATCCAGTATCGTCTATCCTGCTTGGGACGGGCAGAAGTCGCGCAATGAAGTCCTGCGGGAGTTTTTTGAATATTCTAAAAATAAATTAAAAGAATACGATCCAAGTGTGAAAACATCCATTGATATTTTTGGATATACTTTTTTGCGCAGTGATGATTTGGGTATTGGGCAGGTCCTAGGCGATGCTTTGGATAATTTCGACTATATCTCGCCGATGGTCTATCCCAGCCATTATGGACCGGGGAATTTCGGATTTGATAATCCGGCCGAACATCCTTATGAGGTTATTTTTGAAACCATGAAAGAGGGTTTGGAGGCGATGGGAGAAGAAAGAGCAAAAATTGCAAAGCCCAAAATCAGGCCCTGGATACAAGTTTTCAATATGGGGGCTAGATATGATAGCGCAAAGATAAAAGCTCAGATAAAGGCCATCCATGACAGTGAGATGACTGGCTGGCTGATGTGGGATCCTAATAATGCTTATACGGATGTGCCGGGGGCGGTAGATGCCGAAGAAGGTATGGCCCCGTAGTGAAACTTCCAGTTTTAATAAATTCTCATATTATATTGCCATGCATAATTTAAATAATCTTTATATCTAATTAAGAGCTTTTGCGTCTTTTTAAAAAGACGCTCTGGAAGTTCTACTACGGGGGATGGCGGAAAAGAAATAGTTTGATATAATGATAAAACAATTAACAATTAACCTGTAACACTTAACACTGACGGCTAATCGATATTTAGTTAACTGTCAATTGTTGATTGTTTAATGTTGAAATGGCAAAGAAAATTTTGATAATCGAAGATGAGCCGGCACAGGCCACAACCATTGATTTGGCAATGAAAAGAGTTGGTTTTGAAACAATAGTGGCCCATGATGGAGCAGAGGGTCTCAATATGGCGATGGAAAAAGAGCCTGATTTGATACTTCTTGATTTGGTCTTGCCAAAGATTGATGGAGTGTCGGTGCTCAAACAGCTTCGCGCCAATGAATTTACTTCCAAAATTCCAATCTTGGTCTTGACCAATCTTGCCAGTGGCGAAACAGTGAAAGAGGTTATAGAAGCAGGAGGTACGGATTATTTAGTGAAGACCGACTACACATTGGAGCAGTTAGTCCATAAAGTAGAGGATGTGCTTAGATAATAATAACAACGATGACAATTAACGCCTGACAATTGACCAAATTCAGTCAAATGTCAAAGGTTAATCGTCAAATGTTCGCTAATTAAATGATAAAAATTTATTCAACGCCAACTTGCATTTACTGCAAACACGCAAAAGAATTCTTTGATAAACATAATGTAAAATATGAAGAGCATAATGTCGCAGAGGACATGAAGGCTAGAGAAGAAATGATAAAAAAGACTAATCAAATGGGCGTGCCAGTCATCGATATGGATGGGCAAATTGTGATTGGTTTTGATCAGAGAAAGATAGAAGAGATATTAAAACTCAAGTAAAGACCAAGCTTAAAAGCATCATGCTTTCAAGCTACTTAGCCATTAAACTATTATATGGACAACAATAAACTTTGGGACGTGGCAATCATTGGGGGTGGCATAGCGGCATTTTCTGCTGCTATTTACCTGGGCAGACAAAAATTGGATACATTGATTTTGGCCTCAGAAAAAGGCGGACAGATTTCTCAACAGCCAGAGGTTGCCAATTATGCCGGTTTTGTGGAAAGAGATGGCGCAAAGCTCGTCGGTTATGCGCACAAACAAGTCGAAGACTTGGGAATTAAGATGGAAGAAGGAACGCATATTCAAAAGATATCATCAAAACAGATGGACGAAGAAGAGACTTTTGTTTTGAAGGATGCCAACGGATTCAGTTATGAGGCTCGTGCAGTTATCGTGGCTTCCGGTAAGAAGCCGAGGATGCTCAATATTCCCGGCGAAGCCGAATATATGAATAAGGGAGTGACATATTGCGCTGTTTGTGATGCGCCGCTTTTTGGCGGTAAAGATGTGGTAGTGATTGGCGGAGGAAATACCGGTCTTGATTGGGCGCATTTGCTCGCAAAATATGCCAATAAAGTTTATGTGTTTGTCCGCTCGGATATCAGGGGCGCAAAAGTGACCTATGAAAAATTGAAAGCCAATCCTAAGATAGAATTTTTGATGGGAGTTGAACCCGTTAAAATCAGTGGTAATAATTTTGTAGATAGTATGGTTTATCGCGATCGGGCTACTGGCGAAGAAAAGACCTTGAAAGTAGAAGGTATTTTCCCAGCTATTGGACTCGTGCCTAATACGGATTTTTGCAAAGACATCGTAGAGCTGAACCAATGGGGTGAGATTGCGATTGATCCTCGTACCAATATGTCATCTCGTCCAGGTATTTTCGCTGCCGGAGACGTCACAGACGTTTTAGAAAAGCAAGCTATTATTGCCGCCGGCCAAGGCGCTATGGCGGCTCTTCAGGCTATCAAATACGTAGAAGAGAGAAAAAAATAAATGTGGATTATCTTTGCTCTACTTTCGGCGTTTGCTGCCGCGCTCGTGGCGATATTCGGCAAGGTGGGGCTTGAAAAAATAGATCCTGGATTTGCGACTTTTGTCCGTTCTCTTTTTATGGCGGGATTTTTGTTTTTACTTTCTCTGTTTAGAGGGCAGATGAATTTATTTAAAAATTTGGACGGCAAAGAATTGATTTTTATAATTCTCGCCGGCTTATCCGGAGCCATATCATGGCTTTTTTATTTCTGGGCGCTCAAATATGCGCCAGCCACCAAGGTGGCTGTGATAGATAGGCTGAGCATTGTATTTATTCTGGTTTTGGCAGCGGTATTTTTGGGTGATAAATTCACTTTTTGGACTTTGCTGGGCATTGCTTTGATAGTGGCGGGTTCTGTTTTGGTGACTTTGTACACGAAATAGTGGATAGTAAACGAAAACATGTTATAATATAAAAAAGGCAAAAATATTAATAATTTTAATTATGTACTTTTTCTAAGGATATGTTTATATAAGAGCATATTCGCAAAAAAGTATGGTTAATTATGGGAGGTGGTAGCGGTGTAAGATAAGTAATAGGAAAATAAAAACTGCCTGACGCTATGCGCCAGGCAGTTTTGTTTTTTGTTGCTTTACTTCGTGGCGTTGTCCGCCACATCGGTTTTTACCGGTGGGACGTACGGGACGAAGTCCTCAAAGCGGATACCGCCTCCGCTCAAGGGGATGCGGATGTTTCCCTCTCTCGTCTCTTTGGCGGTCAAGACGAGGAGAATTTTGAGCACCTTTTGGGGCGCGCCACCCTTCTTGTGGATATCGATTGCGATCTCGGATATCCAGCCTTCTCTTGCTCCATTGAAGGCGAATGCCTTCCTGGCAGGCGAGCCATCCGGGTAGGACTTCTTGACGATCGTGACATCAGCGACTATGCGCTTGCCGAGGTCGTTCCCGGTGATGTCATAGAAATGCCTGGTGACCAGGACATTGCCAATCATCTGTCCGTGCCGGTAATGATCCGGTATGATAGTCACACCGTCATGTAAGGTGTGGCTCTCTACGAAGCAGAGATGTGGGCACCCCGCTGACGGCACCTTCAGTAATACATCTTGCACTTTCTGTACTTCGTCATACCCTGTCTGTCCCTTTGTCTGCTGTTCCACCGAGTACCTCCTGTTTAAAGCCCTATGGGCTAAATCACAGCTTTTCGGCTGTATTGAAACGTGAGCAACTCAATTAAAAAGAACTGATTACTAATGTTTATAATTATACGCTATTTATTTGATTTTGTCAATGGTGATGATAAGTGAATAAATTGCTATTATATAGTCAATAATCAAATAATAATTAATTTTATACCTTGCAAAAATATGTTTTGGGGTTTAAAGCGTAAAAATAAAACTATGACTACTCGTGTTGCAATTAATGGTTTTGGCCGTATTGGCCGTTCATTTTTTAAAGTTGCCTTAAAGAGGCCGGAGATAGAGATTGTCGCCATCAACGATTTGGGAGATATCGATAATTTGGCATACCTTTTAAAATACGACAGCGTTTATGGTCAAGAGGGACTTGATATCAAAACAGAAAGGGGCGCGACTCCGGCTGATCCAAGTTTTTTGATCGTCAATGGCAAAAAAATAAATTTTGTTCAGCAAAAAGATCCGGCTGTGTTGCCATGGAAAGATTTGAATATTGATATTGCGGTGGAATCGACAGGTTTTTTTGAAAGCTATGAGGCAGCTTCTGCGCATATCAAAGCCGGCGCAAAAAGAGTGGTAATCACCGCGCCCGCCAAAGACAAGCCAGGTTCAACGGTAGAAGGCAGGACTGTCTTGATCGGTGTCAATGAAGATGAGCTTTCTACTTGCGAGGTGACTTCAAATGGATCATGCACCACCAATTCTTCTTCACCAGTCGTGCAGATAATGCACGAGACAATCGGCGTCAAAAAAGCTTTTCTTTCGACGGTGCATGGCTACACCGCTACACAAAAATTAGTTGATTCTCCGGATGCCAAAGATTGGCGTCGTGGCAGAGCAGGCGCGGTAAATATTGTGCCTTCAAGCACTGGCGCAGCAATATCTGTGACAGAAGCTGTTAAATCCCTTAAGGGTTTATTTGATGGTATTGCTATTCGCGTGCCGACTCCGACCGGATCATTGGCAGACATTACTTTTGTAGCGGGACGTCCAACCACAGTGGAGGAAATCAATGACATCTTCAGAAAAGCTGCAGAAGATCCGAGATGGAAACCGGTGATGGGCGTGATCAATGAACAGGTTGTCTCTACTGATATTGTTGGCAGCGAGAAAGCATCTATTGTTGATTTGACACTTACCAAAGTCATCGACGGCGATCTCGTCAAAGTGATGGCTTGGTATGACAATGAAAGAGGATATTGTTATGCGTTGACTGAGCATGTAATAAGAGCGGGAAAATTGATAAAATAAAATAATGATTTATTTAGCGACTGATCACGCAGGGTTTGAATTAAAAGAAAAAATAAAAAAATATCTCACAGAAGAACTTGGCCTTGAGGTTAAAGATTTTGGCAATTTTGTTTATGATGAAAATGACGATTATCCGGATTGGATTTTGCCTGCTGCGAAAGCAGTGGCTAGAGACTTGGAAGGTGGCATGGATTCTAAGGCGATTATTTTGGGCGGTTCCGGACAGGGCGAGGCGATGATAGCCAATCGCGTGTCATGTATTCGCGCGACAGTTTTATATTATTTCAACGAAGAGATTATCAAGCTCTCCAAGGAACATAATGATGCCAATGTTTTGTCGCTTGGCGCAAGATTTATTTCGGAAGGAGACGCCAAAAGATCGGTGAAATTATGGCTGGAAACGGAATTTTCAAAAGAGGAGAGGCACCAGAGAAGGATTGGAAAGTTTTGAAATTTTAAAATAAAGGCGTATTATAGAATAAAAAATAATCTGAGGAGGAATATCATGCAAGAAAATACGCATATGGATGAGTTGTTGGTTGACTATGAGAAAGAGGCGGTTTTTGAAATAAAGAAGATGGATGATAGCAATGTGGAAATAATAGCAACCAATGAGCATGGCGTGGTAAGGACTAAAATATTTCTTTGGCCCAGAGAAATATTCGAATAGTTTTTTATGATAATTTTAAAAGCCCCAATCGTAAAGCGGTTGGGGGCTTTTATTGTTTTGTGATAGAATAAGGAAATGCAATTTGTTATTAGTTGGTAGATTATAGAAAACAAATAGTTCTTTGGTCAACTGCGTATTTATTTTTTTTAACAAGCGCATATTACGGTTATCAAATTTTTTCTACTGAAACTACAATTATCAAAGAGTACTTTTTTATGAGCGGTTTAATTATAGCCGTAACGAGAGTGGTAATATTTTTCGTTGCTAGCAAGAAATATGTTTCAGGCGTTTAAAGGGGTAAACAAAGGGATAGATATAAACCATACAAAAAAACCAAGCTGTTTACGGCTTGGTTTTTTTGTATGGTTTGTTTGTGATATAATTTAATAAAGTTATATAAAATGAAAGATTGGAACGAATTAAAAATTATTTTAGACGAGCAAAAAATCTCCGATGGTGACCGTGGGATTGTTAAAGATTTTTTTAGTCAATTTTCCTTTCCCAAAAGACAGCAATTGTTGGGTGTGTTTATTGGATTTCCAGAAAAAATATCAGTATTCATTGATTTGATAAAAATGAAAAAAGGCTTAGCGGAAAATTATGATTCATTACTGGCTAAAAAAGTATTAAATTTGGAAAATAGCATTATGGCAGGTTTAATCCAAGAAATTAATACTGACTAGATCATTGATTATGGAATTTTTAAGATTTGGCAAAAAAGAAAAAATACAACCCCAAGAGACTTTGAGGGATTCGGAAAAAAAAGAGGGAGAAAATTTTGGAGAATTCACAAGGAAAGAAAATGAAATTCTAGAAAAAACTACGGGGATTTTGATGAATTTGGTGCCAGATAAATTCAGAAAGGAGGCGACGGCGTTGTTGACCGCCTTTTCAATTTTTGCCAGCGCGTCCTCGGCGTTTGCAGAAAAAGGCGGAGAAGAGAAAAAAATAGATTTATTCCCAAAAGATTTAATTTCGGAGATAGCTAGACAAGAAGATGTTGGGGAAAAAGATGATTCTGAATGGCTGGAAAAAATCGCTAGTAAAATTGAAATATCGGTCGGCGGTCAAATAGAAAATGTTCCAAGCTTTCAGGCTAAGGTGATTGAAGGTCAGTATTATGAGGATATTAAAAATTCTAAATTATTTAATGATTTATCTCGTCAAGAATTTGGCAACGCGCTAAATACATTTCTTGATTTAATTGATAAATCAAACAATGTTAAAGAGTTTTTTGAAAATGTTAATAAAGATGGAGAAGTTTTAAACGATAAAGAAAAGTTGTTGTTTATGAAGACTTTAGGGCAAAGGCTTGGGCGGACTTATAATTATGATATGTTAGAAAATGAAGACTATGTGAAAGTTTCTGATGAAGCAATGTTTTCAGGACTTAAAAATGGCGCGGAAACCGGTATTTGCGGGAATATTCATACTTTTATAGTCAAAACAGCCAAAGAAATGGGCATGGAAGCTTGGCTTCAGAGCGGATTTCAAAAAGGATTAACGAAAGAATCTAGTGGAAATCATGTATTTTCTGGATTGATTACCGAAGTTGGTGGTGAAAAACAAATCGTTTTTTTGAATTACGGCTCTATTATAACAACAGGTACTTTAAACTATAAGAATGCTTTGGGTGTTTGGGAAAGGGAAAACGAATCAATCTCAACTTTTAATTATTTTGTGAGCAATGAAAAAAGAATTTTATTTCCGGTGGAGAGCCGCGCGCAGGAAGTTATTGAAAAATCAGCCGGAGTTGAAGAAACCGGAGAAAGGTTAGAAAAAGAGCTTGCCGAAGGAAAAATAAAAAAAGAACAGGGGTTGGAAATAAACCTAAGTCCTGAGACACAAGAATTCAAAATTACGAAAGATGCGATTGGGTTAGCGTTTTTAAATTATAAGGATATTCACAACAATCCTTATCAATCGCTTGAAGATATGAGTGCTTTACGGGGCAGGTGGTCTCCAAAGGGAGAGCATCTGGGGCTTGAGAGCGATGTTACTGTTGTCCACGGCAATGTAAAAGATCTATATGGCGGGTCATCAACATTCAGTGAATTGATAGGGCGGTTGGCAACGGATTATATAAACAGTAGTAAATTATCCAAGAGCAAGTATGGAGAATTTGTTTTGAATTATGGCGCGACGATTCAGGCTGGAATTAGAATGCCCCTTGATAAAGAAATGAATTTCCAAGCTATTGGCGGAATGGGAGAGGGTTCTTTTGGTGCGCGGATTATTTATTTTGATCCAGTAAATGTCGGCAAATTTTATTTTGGTGTTTCAGAAGTTTACCGCGGGCAAAAGAATGATTTTCAAAATCAAGATTTGATTCTTAAAAAAGCGGCGGAAAATTTTGTTGTTGGGGCGGAGATCAAGGTGTCTGAGGGGGAAATCGTAAATTTAGAAGTAGCGAAAGGGAATCTAGATTGGGGAGAGTCTTTAAGTGTGAAAGGTGGATTAGCAGGGGTAAAATTAAAAGGAGAAATTGGATATGAAAAGAAAACTTCAGAATATGAGAGATTTTTTCCGTCGTCGGAGGAAGTTTCAGTAGAGGTTGGTTATAGAGGTGGTCCTAAATGGGAAATAGATTTTATTGGTTTTAGGACGACAGAAGAATATAAAGACGCGGAAGGCGAGGCTATCTACGAAGGAAAGGTAAAGGTCAAAATGTTTTTGTGGTAGCCTGATGAAAAGTGGCTAGCAATTAACAACTAGTAATTAGTTAATCTAGGCTAATTACTAAGCCGATACAAGTAATTCCCCGCGATAATCGCGGGGAATTACAAGCTATAAATGAGTTTTAAAATATGAGAATTTTGAAATATTTAGTGATTCTGGCGGAAATGGCGCTCCTGGTTTATATGTTTTTTTTTGGGAGCAGATTTTTGGCGGTTGATTTAACGATTGTTGTAAATAAAGAAGCGATGATGGGCGAAGAAATAATAATCTATTTTAATCAGCCAATCATAAAGAAAAATTTTGAAGATAATTTTAAAATAGAAAATCCCGATTTGGCAGGAGAATTTATTTGGCAAAACTTAAACAGAGAAGTTCATATTATCCCGTATTTAGGGATTGGAATTGCCAACGAGATAAAAGTGACAAGAGCGAAAAGTTTCGCGCTTACTTCTTTAAAAAACAACGACCACTCTTTTGTATTAAAACAAAAAGAAAAATTATCGCAAAATACGCCTGCAAGAATACTTTTTCCGATTGAATTGCCACAAGCCACTGATTTGCCAATTGTTGATATATTCGCTGCGGAGGAAATAAAACCGCCATCGATAGAAGTAATAGAAATAAAACCAAAAAAGCCGGCACAAATAAAAAAACAAATACAGAAACAACAATTCGCCGACATGTTTGATAACCCTCCGCAAAATGGCAAATACATTGAAGTTGATATTGGGAAGATGACAATAACAGCTTATGAAAATAAAAATCCTGTGTTATCTTATGCTGTTGCGGGAATAGGCAATCCGACCATAAGTCCGACTCCGACCGGACAATTCAAGGTACTAACCAAGCATCCAAAGCATTTTTCAAGTTTATCTAAAGTCTGGATGCCATGGAGTGTTCAATTTCACGGTCCATATTTTTTGCACGGTGTGCCATATTGGCCAAGCGGAGAGAAATTAAATACGCAATATTCCGGCGGATGTGTGCGATTACCGGAAGAAGCTGACAAGGCAATTTATGATTTTGTTGAAGTTGGTACGCCGATTATGGTTTATGAATCTAAAAACGAAGTGTCTTTAAGGTAAATAAGAACCCCAATCGTAAAGCGGTTGGGGGCTTTTATTGTTTTGTGATAGAATAAGGAAAT
>CAYHBU010000008.1:0-2798 GCA_964354925.1 uncultured Candidatus Saccharibacteria bacterium
GATCCGATTATTCGGTTTCCGCAAATCCCTGTGACCCATTTAGCTCTTCCGTGACCAGTTATGGAACATATAGGGGCATAACAAGGACTATTGAGGCGAACTGGTAAGGTCTTGCTCTAAATTTTGAAGTCCGCAGGACGCACAAAATTTAGTTAGTAAACCTTACCCTGTTAAATAATTTTAAATTTTTTGTAAATTATAGTATGTTTTATTATGTATATATTTTGCTATCGTTAAAAGATAATAAGTTTTACACTGGTTATACAGAAAATCTAAAATTAAGATTTGAGAAACATAAAAGTGGATACGTACCTTCAATAAAAGATAGAAGGCCATTGAAGTTGATTTATTCAGAGGCTTGTTTAGATGATAAAGACGCAATTAATAGAGAGAAGTATTTGAAGACTTATCATGGAAAGATGTTTATTAAGAATCGTCTCAAATCTTATTTAACAGGGTGCTCAATGTTATAGCTAAATTTATTTTGCTATACTTGAGTTCCGCGTAATAAATTTAGACAACATTGGCATGACAAAAGCAGAAGCAAGAGAACGCATTGAAAAATTAAAAAAAGAAATAAACCATCATCGTTATGCGTATCATGTGCTAGACAAGCTTGAAATCACGGAAGCCGCTCTGGATTCTTTAAAGCATGAGCTCTATAAACTCGAGCAACAATTTCCAGACTTGATCACGTCCGATTCGCCGACTCAAAGAGTGGGCGGTGAGCCTCTGGAAAAATTCAAAAAGGTCCATCACGATGTCAGGATGACATCATTGGAAGATGTTTTTTCCGAAGAAGAATTTTTTGAATGGACACAAAGGATAAAAAAATTAGTTTCTTTGCGAGACAAGAAGGATTTTAATTTTTTCTCAGAACTTAAAGTTGATGGATTCGCCATTTCTCTAGAATATGAAAATGGCGTTTTTGGCGTTGGCTCTACTAGGGGCGATGGACTGATTGGTGAAGATGTGACGCAAAATTTAAAAACGATTGAATCTATCCCATTGAGTCTCATGATTGATCCTACCATCGAAAAAGAACTCATCAGTAAAGAAATTTTAACTAAAGAAATATTGGTAAATCTCAGGAATAATATAAAGGATGGGAAAATAGAAATACGCGGAGAGGTTTACATGACAAAGAAAATATTTGAGCAGATAAATGAAGAGCAACGAGAAAAGGGTTTGTCGCTCTATGCTAATCCCAGGAACATTGCCGCCGGATCGATAAGACAGCTTGATCCCAAGGTGGCCGCCTCTCGAAAATTGGATTTTTTGGCTTATGATGTCGTGACTGATATGGGTCAATCAACTCATGAGCAGGAGCACGCAATTTGCAAGATGCTTGGTTTTAAGATTGATAAGCTTTCAAAATTTTGCAAAGATGAAAATGAAGTGATCGCATTTTGGAAAGAGGTTGCTGACAAGAGAGAAAAGTTAGACCATCTTATCGATGGGGTGGTGGTCAGTGTGAATAGTAACAAAATATTCAACGATTTGGGTATTGTGGGCAAGACGCCACGCGGGGCAATGGCATTCAAATTTGCGCCTATGGAGGCAACAACTATCGTTGAAGATGTTGCTGTGCACGTTGGTAGGACAGGAGTTTTGACGCCCGTTGCGCATCTGAAGCCTGTGCAGATTGGAGGTGTGATGGTTTCTCGTGCGTCACTGCACAATATTGACGAGATTAGAAGATTGGGACTGAAGATAGGAGACACGGTAATAGTCCAGAGAGCCGGCGATGTGATTCCTGATGTGACGCAAGTCTTGCCAGGTCTTCGCACTGGTAAGGAAAAGGAATTCCATATGCCTAAAAAATGTCCTGTTTGCGACGAATCGGTAGTCCGACCAGAGGGAGAGGTGGCGTATCGGTGTATCAATAAAAAATGCCCTGCCAAAAAAAGAGAAAATTTATACCACTTTTCCTCTAAGAAGGCTTTTAATATTGTCGGTCTTGGACCCAAAATTATTGATGCATTATTTGATCAAGGTCTCATACAAGATGCCGCTGATTTATATGATTTAAAAGAAGGGGATTTGATGCCGCTAGAAAGATTTGCAGAAAAATCATCCAGCAATCTAGTGGCTGCTATCTTGGCAAGTAAAAATATTTCTTTGGTGAGATTGATATATGGACTCGGCATCGTGCATGTCGGAGAGGAAACAGCCAGAGTGCTTGCTGGAAAATTCCAGGAACATAATGCAAAGCTCGGCAAAGAACAAAGAGTTAAAAATGTTGCTGGTTATTTTTCAGGTTTGACGATTGATGATTTGCGACAAATGCCTGATATTGGTCCGAAGGTGGCCCAAAGCATATTTGGATGGTTCCACGATAAGACCAATACAGAATTTTTAGAAAAGCTTGATAAAGCCGGAATAATGGTTATAGTGGAGAAGTCCAGATTTGGTAGTGCTAAATTGAAGGGATTGTCTTTTGTCTTGACCGGTGAGCTTGATACCATCTCTCGAGATATGGCCAAGGACAAGATCAGGGCTCTTGGGGGCGATATATCCGAATCAGTGTCTCAAAAGACGAGCTATGTGATAGTTGGCAAAAACCCTGGTTCCAAGTATGATAAAGCTAAGAAACTTGGGATAAAGATTATTGATGAGGAAGCGTTTTTGAAATTAATAAAAGACCAAATACTTAAGACTAAATAAAAATTATATGTTTTCAGTCTTAGGTTTTCAGTCTTCAGTTTTTTATGATTTCCAAAGAAGAAGTAAAAAAAATTGCTGGATTGGCAAGAATAAGATTATCGGAAGATGAAGAAGAGTCTTTTCAGAAAGAC
>CAYHBU010000008.1:2808-15875 GCA_964354925.1 uncultured Candidatus Saccharibacteria bacterium
ATTTTGGATTACGTAGAAACCCTCAATGAAGTTGATGTGTTGATGGTGGAGCCGACACTCAATGCTGTTTCTGGATCAAATATCATTAGGGAAGACGAACAAGTCGGGAAAACGTCAGAGGACGATATTGCTACGATTATAGGATCAGCTCCGAATCATGCTGATGGATTTATAAAAGTAAAAGCAGTGTTATAAAAAACAATCAACAATCAACAGCTAACAATTGATAGGAGTTCGCTCAAATATTAACTGTTGATAGCTGGAGGTTTGCGAAGAGAATGGATTTAAATAATATTACAATTAAAAAGGCGCTGGAGGCTTTAAGACGAAAAGAGTTTTCTTCTGTTGAATTGACGAAGGCCATCCTGGATAATATTGAAAAAACCGATGGAGATATAGGGGCGTATTTGGCGGTCCTAGGGGACTCAGCCATCAAACAGGCTGCTGTAGCCGATGAGAAAATAGCCAATAGCCAATTTACCGATTTGTTGGGAATTCCGATTGCAATCAAGGACAATATATTGATCAAGGGCGAGAAGAGTACTAGCGCGTCCAAGATGTTGGAAAACTACATTGCCTCTTATGATGCGACGGTAATTTCCAAATTGAAATCTCAGGGCGCTGTGTTTGTCGGCAAAACCAATATGGACGAATTCGCTATGGGGTCTTCTACGGAAAGCTCAGCTTTTAAAAAGACCAAAAATCCACATGATCTTGAAAGGGTGCCCGGAGGATCTTCTGGCGGCTCAGCGGCAGCCGTTGCTGCAAATGAGTGCCTGGGCTCTTTGGGTTCTGATACGGGCGGATCTATCCGTCAGCCAGCAGCTTTTTGCGGAGTTGTCGGATTCAAGCCGACATACGGCGCTGTGTCTCGCTATGGCCTTATGTCTATGGCTTCGTCATTGGATCAGATCGGTCCATTCTCCAAGACTGTGGGGGATGCAGAAATCATCTTCAATGTTATTTGCGGCAAGGACCAAAAGGATTCAACTTCTGTTGACTATGAAAAATCCAGAAAACCTTCCAAAAAGATAAGTGAGATGACAATCGGTGTGCCGAAGGAGTATTTTGGTGAAGGCATAGATAGTCAAATAGCCCAAAAGATAAACGAAGCCATCAAGAAATTCGAATCAGCGGGCGCAAAAATAAAAGAAATTAGTTTGCCACACTCAAAGTATGCAATCGCCGTCTACTATATCTTAATGCCATCAGAAGTGTCGTCTAATCTGGCTAGATACGACGGCATTAGGTATGGATTTTCCAAACAAGAAGGCAATCTATCCGATGTTTATCAAAATTCCAGAGGAGAAGGGTTTGGTGCTGAGGTCCGCAAGCGCATAATGCTCGGCACATATACATTGTCTGCCGGATATTACGACGCGTATTATTTAAAAGCTCAGAAAGTAAGGACAAAGATAAAAGAAGACTTTCAAAATGCTTTCAAGGAAGTTGATTTGATAATGGGTCCAGTGACTCCGACATTGCCGTTCAAATTGGGAGAGAAAACAAAAGACCCGCTCTCGATGTATCTGGAGGATATCTATACTGTACCAGTGAATCTCGCTGGTCTTCCTGCTGTTTCTCTGCCTTGCGGAAAAATAAATAATTTACCAGTCGGACTGCAAATCATCGGCAATTATTTTGATGAAACGATGATTTTTGAAGCAGGAAAATTCTACGAGCAAAGCTCATAACAATTGACAGTTAACAATCAACGATTAACAAGTAGCCGGATTCGGCCAGATGTTAAATGTTGATGGTTGAATGTTTGTGAAGCGTGTATCCTTTCGATTACAATCTATTCTTGGATTTCTTTTATTCTGATACTTGGTTGGGTATCGTTTTTTGGTTAAAAATATTTTCCGGGTTAGTATCTATAATCTTATTTTCCGGAATAGTTATCTTGGGAGTCAAGACCAAGAAATTTTGGGAAAGAGTGTTCAATACTGCCAAGGCTTTTGAAGCGGTGGGCGAGATAAAGGGCAAAGAAAAAGCTGTTAAAAAATGGCAAGAGATAGCTACAAGATCCGCGTCCCATATCGAATCGGATAGAAAGCTGTCTGTTATCGAGTCAGATAAATTTATAGATGATATCATTAAAAGGATAGGATTTAAGGGAAAGGATATGGCAGACAGGTTGAAACAGATAAATACTAACCAGGTTTCTAATATCGAAGATATTTGGCGCGCTCATAAAATTAGGAATAATCTGGTTCATGATCCTTATTTCAAACTTTCACAAAGTGACTCAGACTTTGTCATCAAGGTCTACGAGAATACTCTTAAAGAGCTCGGGATATTATGATTTCAAATTTCTTAAAACATTTCAGGAGCGAATTGTTTTTACAGGAAATTGCCCTGTTTGCAGTAGCTCAAATTTCTGGTGTTTTTATCGTATCGAAAATTAAAAATATTTTTCTGGAACATCAAGTGCCTATTAGTGAAATAGGCATCATTGATTTTCTGTCATATTTTTTGATCGGAACGGCCGTTGTTCTAGTTTTGTCTCGGCGTTCTAAATTGTCCAGTTTTGCGATGTTTGCTTTTTTCATCCTTACTATGTTTTTGGGCGTTAATCTATTTCTCTCTCTTTTTATCAACCAAGGCGCTGCTTTTTATTTCGCAGTTGCAATTATAATCTTTAGATTTGTATTCCCGTCCATATTTTTTCATAACATCATTTTTTTGATATCTATTGTGGCGTTTTCCTCGGCTCTCTCTCTGCAGTTTGATGCGATTACGATAATCGTGATCCTGGCCCTTCTTGCTGTTTATGACATAGTCTCTGTTTATTTTACGAAGCATATGGTGAAGATGGCAAAGGCGATGATAGAGAAGCATCTAATTTTCGGTTTCATTATACCGGAAAAAATCAGATACAATTTCTTGGGAGTGGACAGGGCCAAGCCTGGCACTGGCGTAGTATTTTTGGGCGGAGGCGATGTCGGATTGCCGCTGTTCCTGGTCGCTAATGTAGCATCGACAAATGTCACGCAAGGATTAATAGTAGCCATTTTCTCTATCTTGGGTATGATTTTAAGTTATTACTTGTTTGTTTCTCAAAAATTAAAAAAACCGATGCCAGCTCTTCCACCGATATCAATGATGTCTATATTGGGGTATGTGTTGATTAGGGTGATTTGGGCCTAGCAATGTTGGAGTTTACGGGGATAACTTTGTTTGCAAATAAGATTTAAGGGGTGTAAAATTAAGGCATAAAACAAAACTAACAATTAGTAACAAACTGTTAGCAATTAGCCTTTTCTGACTAACCGCTAACAGCCAACTGCTAGTCGCTGACTAATTATGGCAGAAGAAAATGGCTACATACCAGTTGCAAGCCTCGAAGACTTTACTGGCAAGATAAAAGTTGAGGTTCAAGATATCGAACTTCTTATCGTTAATGTAAAAGGCGAAGTTTATGCCGTCTCTGATAGATGTGGGCATATGGGAGTCTCTCTCTTCTATGGAGAGCTTGATGGTTTCAATATCGAATGCCCACTGCATGGGACTCAATTCGACGTCAAGACTGGACAAGTCGTCAACTTCGAGAGCAGGAAGCCTAAATTGAAATTCTTGAAGGAAGACCTGGATGCGTTACTCAAAGGGTTGGGCTTGCCTCTTGTAAAGATAAGATCGCTCAAGGTATTCCCAGCAAAAGTAGAAAATGGGATTATTAAAGTGAAGTTGCCTAACGCATAACTGAAAAAACTGTTCAACTATCAACACCTCCGATGAAAGATCGGAGGTGTTGAGTTTTGTAGGAGACTCGGATAGTATTTGGATAATGAAAAAAATAATAATCATCCATTACAATGAGATAGCGCTAAAGGGGCAAAATAGGCCTTATTTTGAAAAGGCGTTGGTCGCTAATGTTAGATCAGTTTTGAGAGGAGAAAAATTTGAACGGATATCAAATCTTTTTGGAAGGATAATAGTCGAGCTTGGCGACGAGTCAAAAATAGATTCTATCGAGCGCAAATTGAAAATGGTTTTTGGTATTGCTTATTTTGTTTTCGGTTTTTCATCAAGTCGAGATTTGGATTTGCTACAGAGAGATGTCTGGTCATTGGTTGGGTCGCTTGATTTTGATTCTTTTAGGGTGACAACGAAAAGAAGCGATAAATCATTCCAATACAAGTCTCAAGAAATGGATATATTGATAGGGTCTTATATCTGGCAACAGATCGAAAAAATCAACAAGAAACCCAAGGTTGACTTGAAAAATCCTGATTTGGATATCGTGATTGAGGTGACGACAAGCGGAATATTTTTCTATATTGATTTTCAAGGCAGGGGCAAGATTAAATGCTTCTCAGGATTGCCCGCCAGAACAGCCGGAAAAGTTGTATCCTTGATTTCTAGTGGTTTTGATAGTCCGGTAGCAAGTTGGAAGATGATGCGTCGCGGAGCAGAAGTGGTTTTTATCCATTTCCACAGTCATCCGTCAACTTCGCTAGCATCAAAAGAAAATGTCAGAGAAATAATCAGGACTTTGACGAAATACCAGTATTATTCCAAGGCTTATTTTGTTCCATTTTTGGATATCCAGAAAGCGATAATGTTGAACTGTGATCCGACCTATGGTGTTATCTTGTATCGCCGTTTTATGATCCGCATTGCAGAAAAAATAGCTGAAATAGAAAATGCCAAAGCTTTGGTGACCGGTGATTCTTTGGCACAAGTCGCGTCCCAAACATTGGAAAATATCAATACGGTTTCCGAGGTGGCCAGATTGCCGATTTTGAGACCGCTCATCGGAGAGAATAAGGAGGATGTGATAGAGTGGGCTCAAGTAATTGATACTTTCAAGATTTCTAGTAATCCCTATGAAGATTGTTGCAGTCTTTTTGTGCCACGTCATCCCAAGACTAGGTCTCGCATTGAAGACGTGAAATTGTTGGAACGAAAATTAGACATAGAGGCGTTGGTTGATGAAGCCATTAGGGGTGCAGAATTGGAAGTATTCAAATATCCAGAATCTGAATAAAAAATGGAAAAATTCAAAGACAAGAAAATTATTATTATGGGTCTTGGAAATTATGAAAATGGTAGCGGCATATCGGCCGCGTTATTTTTTGCCAAGCAAAAAGCTAATGTGTTGGTGACTGATTTGAAGTCAGAAAACGATCTCAAGAAGCAGATATTAAGGCTCGAGAAATATAAGAATGTTTCCTTCGTGCTAGGAGGGCACAGAGAAAGCGATTTTAAAGATGCAGATTATATTTTTCAGAATCCATCAGTTCCCAAGCATTCAAAATATTTGAAAATAGCCAGGACTAACAATATCCCAATCATCAATGATTGGAGCATTTTTCTGTCTTCATACGATAATTTTTTAATCGGCATCACTGGCACCAGGGGCAAGAGCACTACGACTAGCTTGCTTTATGGATTCATAAAATCCAGGGATGAATCAGCGGTTATTGCCGGCAATATCGGAATATCTCCGCTCAATTATTTCGGGAAAATAAAAAAAGAAGATATCGTTGTGGCAGAGCTTTCTAGCTGGCTTTTACAGGGGTTCGAAAGCGTCGGGAAGAGTCCTAGCATATCCATAATCACTAATCTGATGGCTGATCACTTAAATCAGTATTTGAGCATCGATGATTATTATGCGGACAAGAAAAATATTTTTAAATTCCAAAAATCCGGAGATTGCTTGATTTTGAATAAAGACGATAAAGAATCAAGAAAACTGAGAGGGGAAATAAAGAGAATCAATTCAAATATTTTTTGGTTCAGCAGGAAACGGCTCACTGGTGGCAAGGGTGTTTTTGCAGATGAAAATCATATTATTTTCAGGAATAATGGGAAAAATGAAAATGTTTGCAATTTGAAAGATGTAAGATTGATCGGGCGACATAATTTAGAAAATGTTTTGGCTGCTATTTGCGCAGCCAAGATATATGGCATAAAAAATAGCACCATCAAGAAGGTTTTGAATGGATTCAGAGGATTGCCCAATAGGCTGGAATTGGTCAGGAATAATGGTGGCGTGGCATTTTATAACGACACCACATCCACAAGTCCTGATGGCACGATTGCCGCATTGGATGCTCTGGATAAATATAAGGGCAAGATAATATTGCTTGCCGGTGGAGCAGATAAGGGATTGGACTATGGTAATTTCACAAGAAAGGTAAAAAAATCCGTAAAGTCATTAATAGTTTTCAAGGGCGTGGCAAGTGACAAAATATTGAGCGCTATCGGTAAAACCAAGTTTCCGGTCGTGATGGTCGACAACATGACTAGTGCCGTTTTGACGGCCAAAGAATCTGCCAATAGGGGTGATGTGATCTTGCTTTCTCCTGGGGCAGCCAGTTTTGGGACATTTAAAAATGAATTCGACAGGGGAGAGCAGTTTTGCGAGATTGTTAAAAATTTGTAAGCCATGTCATTGCCTTGACCTATGAATCTAACGGATATTAAAAAAATACATTTTATAGGTATCGGAGGCATAGGCATTTCAGCGATTGCTAGAATGATGATTTTAGATGGCAAAAAAGTGTCAGGATCGGATATCGCCGAATCAATTGTGAGCGACAAGCTTAGGGATTTGGGAGCGGATATTTTCATTGGTCATAAAGAAGAAAATCTTCAGAGAGTGGATTTAGTGGTCTATACGACGGCCATCTCTTTGGAAAATCCAGAATTGCAAAAAGCCAAGTGCTTGGGGGTCGAGATGTATTCTTATCCGGAGATGCTCGGTTTGGTATCTAAAAATAAATATACGATTGCGATTTGTGGCACGCACGGCAAGACTACTACCACTGCTATGATAGGAGGCATCCTGTCCGATGCCGGATTGGACCCGACTCTTGTGGTTGGTAGTTTATTGAAAAAAGGTGAGAGTAATTTTGTTGCCGGCAAATCTGATTATTTTGTGGTTGAGGCCTGCGAATATAGGCGCGCTTTTTTGAATCTAAGTCCCAAGATTATTGTTGTTACGAACATCGAAGCAGATCATCTGGATTATTATGAAAATCTTGAAGATATTCAAGGAGCTTTTTCGGAGTTCGTTGCGAAATTGGCTGATGACGGAATTTTGATTTGCAACGCCAAAGATGATAATTTAGCCCCCGTGATAAGATCCGCTAAATGCAAAGTGATTGATTATAAAAATATCGACTTGGAAGATTTAAGATTGAAAGTTCCGGGTAGGCATAATCTGGAAAATGCTAAAGCGGCCGCAACTGCTGCTCTTGCTCTTGGGGTGAATAATGAAACATCAAAGAAGTCCTTAGAAAATTTTTCTGGAACTTGGAGAAGATTTGAGCATAAGGGCACAACTAAAAATGGAGCTGAAGTGTATGATGATTATGGCCATCATCCGACTGAGATCAAGGCCACGCTTTTAGGAGCAAGAGAGTTTTTTGGGAGTAAAAAAATAATTTGCGTATTTCAACCACATTTATTTTCACGCACCAAATCATTGATGGATGATTTGGCCAATAGTTTTGAGGATGCTGATTTTGTTGTGTTGGCTGATATCTATGCTGCTCGCGAAAAAGATGGTGGCGATATAAACTCGAAAGACTTGGAAGAAAAGATCAAGCAATCAAAGGCAGATGTGGTTTATCTGGGAAGTTTTGACAAGATTGAAAAGTTTTTGATGGAAAATTCTGGAGCGGGTAATGTGATAATAACGATGGGAGCCGGTGATGTATATAAAATCGGCGAAAAATTGATTCGCATATAGCTTAAAGAGAGATTTTTAAGTTATGTTTTTTGTTAGATAAGTATCCCTTAGTTTGTAGCCAAGTTTTTTGTAGTAATTTCTTACCCCGACTCCTGAGATGACAGATATTTTCTTTAGCCCGAACTCCTTTTTGGTTATTTTCTCAGCTTCTATTATCAATTTTTTGCCTAGTCCGATATGTTGCGTTTTGCCTTTGTGTTTCAATCGTTCTATTTGTCCATAAGTATGTATTTCACGGATGATGGCAGAGTTTTTCAGGACGGGGAAGATATTGTCAGAGAGATCACTGTCTGGCTTTAAAATCCTAAGTCTCAAGAGAGCGACAATCTTATCAAGTTTTACGTCTTCGAAAGATAAAAATATCTCCTGGCCATTCGATGCGGCATAGTCGATTCTTTTGAGTTTCAGGTCTTTGGTTTTCGGTTTTAAGCTCCCAATTTCTCGACACCTGATGCAACGGCATTCGGTTCCCTCCTTTTTCATTTCCTGATGGATTATTTCTCTCAAGTTTGATATTTTCCCGCCATCAACGATGCTGGGCGTCGGGATGTCTCGGATAACGCGTACGACACGGCAATATTCCGGAATCTTTGTCTTGGCTCTTTTTAAGATGTTGACTATCTGTTTGTCGTTGAATGGTTTGTATTTTTTGTTTTTCCAAAGACTAAAAAGATGAGAATTTTTCAGCACTACACAAGGATAGAGTTTCAGCATATCCGGTTGGAAATCCTGGTTCTTAAAAATTTCTTCAATCATTTTTTCATCACGTTTGGGACCTGTTCCCGGCAAGCCAAGCATCATATGATAATTTATCTTGAATCCAGAATCTTTCAAGAGTCTGGTTGCCTGTATCGTTTCTTTGATGGTATGTCCGCGCCCAGATTTTAACAGGATATCGTCATAAATGCTTTGTACACCAAGTTCGACGCGAGTACATCCATAGAGTCGCATTTTTTTAAGTTCTTCTTTATTGATCCAGTCCGGTCTTGTTTCGAGAGTCAACCCTACGATCCTGTGGTCGCTGGTTTCGTTCTTGTTTTGCTCCATCTTTAAGCGTTCCAAGATTTTAACCAAGGGCATTTTCCGGCTTTTTAAATATTTGCCTTTGTTGGCAGCTATATAGCAATTGGTTATGAACCAGGCCTGATAATGTTCTGGTATGGAAGACCAGGTGCCTCCGGCTACTATGAGTTCGATTTTATTCGTTATGTGGCCCTGGATATTCAAGGATTCGAGACGAGTTTTGATCTGTCTAAACGGATCGAAATCGTTCAAGACAGCTCTCATTACTGCCGGTTCGTTGGATAGATAGCTTTTGGGCATACCTTTTTCGGTGGGACAGTAGATACACTTCCCTGGACAGCCAAAATCAGGAGTGATAACAGTGATAGAGGCGATGCCCGAGAGTGTCCTCATCTTTTTTTTACGGAGCAAATCCTCGAGAATAGAGCTGGGCTTTATTTTTTGGGATTTAATGAGTTTGTGATAGACTGGGATTAATTCAGTGTTTTTGGGTATTTCTTTAAGGTGAGCATTTTTAATGGTGTGGCGTTTTATCTGGCCGAATTTAAACTCGCTCAGCGGTTTATTGCCACAAGCTTCTTTGAGAGATTCGATAATTATTTTTTCTAAGATATTTTCTGACATAAATGTAAATGCGATGAAAAACGAAACAGTCGATAAGATTATGCAAAAAACTATTGCTGACTATTCCAAGATAGCGTCCGATTTTGCCAGGACGCGGACTTTTCCTTGGCGGATTATGCAAGAATTTGCCAAATTTGTAAAGCCGAATGATCAGGTCCTTGATTTTGGTTGTGGGTCGGGAAGGCTTTTGGAAGCGCTTGATAAGGATGGTCTTGTCTACGTTGGCGTTGATCCGGTGCCTGAGCTCATAGATATAGCAAGACAGAAATATAAAGATGTGACGGCATTCGACCAATCGGCTCGCGGTCGCGCGCAAAAGACGAAAAGATCCATCGATTTCAGGGTGATCAGTATCGACCCTGGCAGCGTAAGACTTGATTTTGCAGATAATTATTTTGATCATGTTTTTTCTATTGCCGTATTCCATCACTTGCCTTCAAAAAAATTACGCCTAGACATCTTAAGGGAATTTAATCGCGTTTTAAAAGATGACGGATACGTATTTTTGACGGTTTGGAATTTGTGGCAGGTTAAATTTTGGTCCAGACTGCTGAAGTTTTCTTTGATGAAAATTTTTTTCCTACCCCGATACCTTTGTCGGGTACTCACGAGTAAATATGATTATTTAGGAACGAAAGGTTCTTTGTCGCGCCTATTATTGCGGTTTTTGAGGTGGGGGGTTAAAATGAGTAAGGACAACAATGGATTATCGGGAGAGATTGATTTTGGAGATCTGTTTATCTCATTTAGTAGCGCTGACAAGAAGACGACAGTTAATAGATATCATCATGCTTTTTGTAGGCGAGAGATTGAAGATTTGGCAAAAAAATCCGGTTTCAAGATTGAAAAAATATTTTATGATGAGAAAAAATTCAATCTTTGCGCAATATTAAGAAAACAATCAACATCTAATATCTAAGATTTAGCATTTAACAATTAATAGTTAACCGGATGAGTTAAATGTTAATTGTTAAATGTTCGCGAAGCGAAATGAAACTTACTTTTCATGGTGGGACAAAAATAGTGACAGGAGCGTGTTATCTGCTCGAGGCGGCAGGGAAGAGGGTTTTGATTGATTGTGGTATGCTTCAGGGAACATGGTTTACTGAAGAAAAGAACTTCGACCCCTTCTTGTTCGACCCTAAAACCATTGATGCAGTTTTCTTAACTCATGCCCATATCGATCATTGTGGGCGTTTACCGAAATTATATCGCGATGGATTCCGTGGCGTCTTATATGGTACTCCACCAACATTGGATTTCGCCAGGGTTCTGCTTGCGGATAGCCATCACGTGATCTTGGAAGACTCCGAGAAAAGAGGCCTTGTGCCCTTTTTCGGCCTCAATGATTTGGCGGGCATCATGGATTTGGCCCAGGGCGTTGATTATGGTGAAACTATTGAGTTGATCAAGTCTACCGGTATTGGCAAGAGATTTGGTTGCAGAGTGCGCAATTCAGGTCATATTTTGGGCTCGTCGTTTTATGAATTTTTCATCGAAGAAGATGGTCGCAAAGTAAAGATAGTTTTTTCTGGTGATTTGGGGAATCCGCCAACACCATTACTCCAACCGACGGAATACATAGATGAAGCAGACTATGTAGTGATAGAATCAGCTTACGGAAACAGGCTTCATGAGCAAAGGAAGCATAGGAAAGATATGCTCGAAGATGCGATAGAAGAAACAGTCAAAGCCAATGGTGTTTTGATGATCCCCGCTTTTGCTATGGAGCGTACACAAGAATTACTTTTTGAACTGAATGATCTCGTGGAGCACGGTATGGTGCCCAAAGTTCCAGTTTTTATAGACAGTCCGCTGGCAATAAAGGCCACGGAAATTTATCGCAGATATGATAATTATTACAATAAAGAGGCGGCATATATCATGAAATCGGGAGATGAGATTTTTAAATTTCCCGGATTAGTATTTACTGACGCTGTCGAAGATTCCAAAAAAATCAATAACGTATCAGCGCCGAAGATAATCATTGCCGGATCCGGTATGTCGACAGCCGGTAGGATTTTGCACCATGAGAAAAGATATCTATCCGATCCTAAAAATATGCTTTTGATGATCGGATATCAGGCCAAGGGATCTTTGGGCAGGAGATTGATGGAGGGAGCTACTGACGTAAAGATACACGGGGAATCTGTGATAGTAAGGGCCAAGGTAAGATCGATTGAAGCATACTCGGCTCATGCGGATATGGAGGGACTTGTAAAATGGGTCAAACCGATGAGAGATACGTTGAAAAAAGTTTTCATAGTCCAGGGCGAAGAAGAGGCAGCGCTACATTTAGCATCGGTCATCAAAGATCGCCTCACTATCGATGCCATAGTCCCTGATTACGCCCAGGAATTCGAGTTGTAGCGGAAATAAGGTTGTATTTGACAATAATTTCTTGTTCCAATAGTATATTAGCAGTCTAGTATTGAGAGTGCTAAAAAACAATTAACAATTGACATTTAACAAGTGATAATTGACAGAGTCCGTCAATTGCAAGTGTTAAGTGTTAATGGTTTGCGAAGCGTATGAAACCATTCAATCATTTCACAGTTAAGGCTCAGGATGCCTTGATGAAGGCTCAAGAATTGGCCTTTGTCAGATCACAATACCCGATAGATCCACTACACCTCTTGAGGTCGCTTACTGAGCAGGACGAGAGTGTGATTTCCACGATTCTGGAAAGAGTGGGTGTTGATCTTGATCTTTTGGATTTGCAGATTGATTCTGCCCTCGAAAATGTCGTTGCTTCTCAAAAGAAAAATCAACAAGGTCAAGGAGTTTTTGGACAGATCCCAATCAGCCAAGAGATGGCGAGTGTGTTGGAGAAATCAAACCAAGTTTCCAAGCACATGAAAGACGATTTCATATCCACCGAACATTTGCTTTTATCGTTGATAGAGATACCGTCAAAGGCAAAAGATATTTTGGATAGGTTCAGTGTGTCCAGCGAAAAGATTTTCCAGATTTTAGCTACGTTGAGAGGCGCTCAACGGATTACTGATGCTGAGCCAGAAAGCAAATATCAGGTGCTCGAAAAATACGCTAAAAATCTGACTGAAATGGCTCGCAAGAAAAAGTTAGATCCAGTGATTGGCAGGCAGAAAGAAATCCGTCGCGTGATGCAAGTTTTGTCTCGTCGCACCAAGAATAATCCGGTGCTCATCGGAGAGCCTGGCACTGGCAAGACCGCCATCGTTGAGGGGCTTGCTCAGCGTATCGTTGATGGTGATGTTCCAGAAAGTTTGCAAAATAAAGAATTAATATCGCTTGATTTGGGCGCGCTTGTTGCTGGTACGAAATATAGGGGGGAATTTGAAGACAGGTTAAAAGCCGTTCTCAAGGAAATTGAAAGGAATGACGGCCAGGTAGTTTTGTTTATTGATGAATTGCATTCCTTGGTCGGAGCGGGTTCTGCTGAGGGCGCGGTAGATGCTTCTAATATGTTGAAACCGGCGCTTGCCAGGGGAGATTTGCATGCAATTGGCGCTACGACCCTCAAAGAGTATCAAAAGTATATCGAAAAAGATCAGGCGCTTGAACGTAGGTTCCAGCCGATCATAGTCTCTGAACCGTCACAAGATGAAGCGGTGGCGATACTTCGCGGTATCAAAGAAAAATATGAAATGCATCACGGAGTCAGGATTACTGATTCAGCCATCGTTTCTGCCGTCAGGTTGACTTCGAGGTATATTACGGATAGAATATTACCGGA
>CAYHBU010000009.1:0-15872 GCA_964354925.1 uncultured Candidatus Saccharibacteria bacterium
GAGAAGCACCTGCTCCAATTATCCCAGTTCCCGTACCAATCCAACCTCCATCACCTCCTGTTCTTGAGCCGGTTTTATCTACTCCCATAACTTCATTTGGCGATCTTGGTGCCAAGCCTCCAACTGAGGAGCCTACTATTAATATAGAGCCCATTGAGCCACCGAAACCAATCCAACCTACCCAACCTCCCCAATCTCCCATATCTCCCTTATCACCCCAACCACCCACAGAAACAATTGTAGAAGCCAAAGCGGACTTTTCTACCAAGCGTCAGCAGGCTCTTCAAACACGAAGGAAGAAGCGCGAGGATCATCTTGCAAAAATCATTGCGCTTATTAGTCAGAAGGGAAAAGTTTTTAACAGAGATGTTCGTGACGTTCTCCGGGTTTCCCAAAGCACGGCTACCAACTACTTGCACTCGCTCGTCAAAGATGGAAAGATAAAGAAAGAAGGAAAAGCAAAAGCAACGATCTATTCGCTGTAGAAGGGAGGTGGAGTTTTATGGATTTGGCACTATTACAAGCATTAGCCGGAGGTATGGGGGGATTTATTCGGGCACTGGTTGGGATTACAAAATCTCAAACCTTTAATCCCGACACGTTCAAATTCCAGTGGAAGAGCTTTTTGGTCACCATTGTGGTTTCCGTCATTGTCGGGCAAATGTCCGGACTCATTTTCAATGCCGATTGGCGGATGTCGCTATTGGCTGGATATGCAGGCAGTGACTTTCTGGAAAGTCTTTACAAGATCAAGTTCGCTCAGTTTTTTAAAACATGAAAGTGAAACAAAAATTCAACACGAATAAACTGGTTCTCGTACCGGCCGCATTGTTGGTTGCTCTGTTATCTTTTCTTGGCGGGACGCAGTACGAAAAACAGGTAAAAGATATACTCGAACAACCCAATGTTTCAACAACGACCATTCAGAACCTTCCAACAAGAGAAAAGGTCAAGCGAGTGATCGACGGAGATACTATAGAGTTAGCTAATGGTCAGATTGTCCGATTTGTCGGCGTCAACGCACCAAATAACGGTGAACCATACGAAGAAGAGGCAACGGAGGCAAACGCAAAGCTCATCCAAGGAAAAACTGTCACGCTTGAGTACGACACTTATGCATCGGATCGCTTCGGCAGAGTCTTGGCGTATCCATTTGTTAATGGAAAGAATGTGGTTGTGGAGCTTGTGAGGCAAGGACTAGCCAAAGTTACTATTTATGAAGATAGGCGCAAGTTAAAATATGAGGATGAGTTACTTAAAGCTCAAGAGGAAGCCAAGTCAAAAAAGAAAGGGTTATGGAAATAAATATTTAGGCCGATCAGACGGTAAATTTGACAGATTGATTTATTGTGATATAATACTTTTACAATTTAATATGGCGTTGATGGAGAAAGGCATAAGCCCTCGAGCTCCTGAGCCAGTTTCTGAAGAAATCCGCAAGGAGAGTAGGAAACGTACAAGGTAATCTGAATCTCTGTCAAGGTTGACACAGAGATTTTTATGTAGCAATTTTTGCTGCTCAGGTTATAAAGAAGCGTGGTACCACGGTTATGTCCGTCGCTTCAGGGTTTCACAGTTGGTTGTGAGATTCTGAATCGGCGGATTTTTTGTTGGAAAAAATTAGCTCTCGTAGCTCAATGGACAGAGCTACTCGATTCTAACGAGAGGGTTGGGAGTTCGACTCTCCCCGAGAGCACATATGTGCCTATAGCTCAACTGGATAGAGCATCTGTCTTCGGAACAGATTGTTAGAGGTTCGACTCCTCTTAGGCACGCACGCATAAGTATTGGTATTTATAAGTAAGGATAAATTATGAAAAAAGTAGTTCTAGCGTTTTCTGGAGGCTTAGATACCTCATTTTGTGTACCTTTCTTACAAGAAAAGGGGTACGAAGTCTACGCTGTAACAGTAGACACAGGAGGGTTTAATGATTCAGACGTTCAAAAGATCAAAAACAGGGCCAAAGAATTAAACGTAAAAAAATATTTTTTCATTGATGGAAAAAAAACTCTTTATGATCAGATTGTCACGTACATCATCAAGGCTAATATCCTCAGAGGTGGTGTGTATCCACTTTGTGCTGGTCCTGAAAGGATAATTCAGGCTACAGAGGTTGTTAATATCGCCAAAAAGATTGGAGCTACGACCGTTGCTCATGGTTCGACTGGAGCCGGAAACGATCAGGTAAGATTTGATGTGACAATCAAAACGCTTGCTTCAGAGCTTGAGATTATTGCACCTATTAGAGAATTAGGTATCAAAAGAGAGGAAGAAATAGCCTTTTTGGAAAAGCATGGCATTACCGTGGAACAAGTCTCAAAAAGTTATTCCTTTAATAAAGGAATGCTAGGCACCACTATTGGTGGAAAAGAAACAAAAAACTCTTGGGAACTACCACCCGCTGAAGTATACCCGACTGTCGTAGATATAGAGAGTGCTCCCAAAAATGGGCAGGAGATTATTATTTCTTTTCAAAAAGGATTGCCAACAGCAATTGATGGTACATCAATGAGTGGTATGGAGATGATGGTCTATTTAGACAAACTCGGAGCTAAACATGGTGTGGGAAAAGGCACACATCTAGGGAATACGATTCTTGGTATCAAAGGAAGAATTGTTTTTGAAGCCCCTGCCGCCCTTATTTTAATCAAGGCTCACAAAGAGTTGGAAAAGCTAGTTTTAACCAAATGGCAGTCGTTTTGGAAGGATATCGTAGCGGAAAGCTACGGAAATTTTCTTCATGAAGGATTGTATTTCGACCCGGTGGTTAAGGATATTGAGGCTTTGATTGATAGCAGTCAGAAAGTAGTTACTGGTGAGGCAAAAGTTAGGCTTCACAAAGGAAACATTATCGTCATCGGTGTCAAAAGCCCGTATTCTCTGATGGATAAAAAAGTGGCGGCTTATGGAGAAGAAAATATTATGTGGGACGGGAACGACGCAAAAGGATTTACAAAACTATATGGTTTGCAAAGTATTATTGCAGCAAATGCGTATAAAAAAGGACAATTCTATGAAAAAACAAATAGTTAATCTAGACAAAATAGGATCAGTCTTAAAAAATGTTCACCCTTCTCAAGAGGTGTCGGTACATTATGGCGAAATTGATCCTGTAGAAGGACAAGTAGTTGTCGTTCAGGCTCTCAATAGTCAAAAAAAATATGGCGAACTAGAACTGATTGATGGGAGAATGTCAAAAATACAAGAAGGTGATTATATCGCGGGCGCGTTAGGGACCAGAAAGGCACTTGAAGGTATTGTTGGTATGATTCCTGAAAAAATTGTCTCTGGGGACGTGCTGAATATCCTTAATTTGGGTGGGCTCATAGGCAAAGCACTTTCTTGGAATAAAGATTATGTATCAAGTCCAGTACAGGTAAAAGTTTTGGGATCAATTTTTGTAAATGATACGCCACTCAATATACACACTTTTTCAATTCCTCCTCAAACATCATTCGACGTAAAGATCCCTGTGATTGTAATCATGGGCACAGCCATGGGTACGGGAAAAACAACGGTAGCCACAAGCCTCGTTCATACTCTTTCAAAACAAAAAAATCTGAATGTGGCCGCAGCAAAACTAACGGGCGTAGCCGCACAAAGAGATATTCTTGCTATGCAGGATGCAGGAGCGAAACAAACATTAACTTTTCTTGATATTGGTTTAACCTCAACTATTAATCATCAAGCAGCAGTTGTTCCTGCAACAAAAACGATATTAAACATTTTAGCCAAGTCCAATCCTGACGTCATCGTTGCAGAATTGGGTGATGGAATTATTGGATGGTATGGTGTAGATAAACTATTAGAAAATAAAGAATTTATTAAACTTGTATCTTTC
The DNA here is from genome assembly GCA_964354925.1 of uncultured Candidatus Saccharibacteria bacterium. Taxonomy (GTDB): domain Bacteria; phylum Patescibacteriota; class Minisyncoccia; order GWC2-36-17; family GWC2-36-17; genus GWC2-36-17. The sequence goes on from CAYHBU010000009.1 coordinate 3,843, forward strand.
ACGATAGTTTGCGCACATGATTTGGTTGGTGCCGTAGGTGCTCAAACGATGCTGAACACACATGGATTAGAAGTTGATTTTTTTTCTGGACCAGTAACCAATAACATGGCTGGGACTGATTATCTCGAAGGAATTCTTCACATTCCTTCGCAAGATATAAGAGAAGACTACTCTCATTTATTGCAAACATTAATGAAGAAGGGAGTGATTCACCATGATTAAAGTATCTATTGTTGGTGGTTCTGGATATGTAGGGGGAGAGTTATTAAGACTCCTTCTTTTTCATCCAGACGTTGATCTTGTTGCCGTTACCTCTGGGTCACATTGTGGAGAGGATGTCAGTAGCGTGCATCAGAATCTCACAAACATAACTCATTTACAGTTTCAGAAAGAAAATATTGAAGAGCTGGCAAAAAAGTCGGACGTAATTTTTGTGGCATTACCCCATGGAGTCAGCCAGTCAAAGGTAAAGAATATAAATCTCAACAAAACAAAAGTAATTGATTTGGGTGCAGATTTTAGATTAAACGACGTTGCGGTGTTTGAAAAAGTGTATGGAATAAAACACCTGTCGCCTACTCTCCTTAATCAAGCAGTCTACGGGCTGCCGGAGTTATATAAAAAGCAAATTAGCAAAGCACAGATAGTTGCCTGTCCTGGTTGTTTTCCAACGGGGGCAATTTTATCATTATATCCTCTTGCAAAAAATGGGTTACTGTCTGGGAATGTCGTAATTGATTCAAAAACAGGGTCTTCGGGATCAGGAATCAAACCATCTGAAACAACACATCATCCGGAAAGAGCTTACGATTTTAAAGCATATAGTATTTTTACCCACAGACACTTCTGGGAGATAAAACAAGAGCTTTTCCATCTTTCAAAAAAGGCTACATTTGTGTTTAATTCCCATTCAGCGCCAATGGTGAGAGGAATATTTACCTCTGCGTATGTTTTTCTAGAAAAGAAACAGAAACTTGAAGACATTAAGAAGCTGTATAAGGAGACATACGCTGATAGCCCATTTGTACGTTTTGTAGATAGTCCACGTGTTGCAGTGGTCGTAGGATCAAACTACTGTGATATCGGTATATACCTTCAAGATAACACGTTAATTGTTACATCGGCGATCGATAATTTAATGAAGGGAGCCGCAGGACAGGCGGTTCAGTGCATGAATATTATGTTTAATTTGCCTGAGACTACAGGGTTAGCATTTCCTGGTCTGCACCCATAAAAGAAAGAAGAAATATGAATACTATACAACTAGAAAATACATATCAATTGCCTACATACGAAAAATTCCCGGTTGTCATAACCCATGGGAAAGGTGCGTATGTGTTTGACGATAAGGGTAATAAATATCTTGATTTCTATGGTGGCCACGCTGTTGTGCTGACCGGTCATTCCCACCCAAAGATAGTTAACGCAGTATCAACACAGATGAAAAAAATCATTTTTTATTCAAATGTTGTGTATTCAAAAGAAAGAGCAAGAGCTGCTCAGAAATTAGTGACGCTAGCTGGGAAACCTTTTTCTTCTGTGTTCTTTTGTAATTCTGGTACAGAAGCCAATGAAACAGCGTTGAAGTTAGCCAAAAAACATACTGGTAAAGACGAAGTTATTTCTTTCGAAGGGTCGTTCCATGGAAGAACCATTGGGGCATTAAGTGTTTGTGGTACTCAAAAATATAAAAAACATGTTGGAAGTTTAGTGCCCGGAGTACAGTTTGCTGAATTTGGCAATATAGATAGTGTAAAAAAGTTTATATCTCAAAAGACTGCAGCAATTATTTTGGAACCTATTCAGAGCGTCGCCGGAGTAAATATGGCGAGCGCAAATTTCTATATTCAATTGACAAAACTTGCAAAAGAAAAAGGAATTGTGCTCATTTTTGATGAGGTACAGACTGGGCTTGGCAGAACGGGCAAAATGTTTTTTGGTGAGCATTTTGGCATTAAGCCTGACTTGATTGTTCTAGCCAAGGGTCTTGCCTCCGGGTTACCTGCAGGAGCAGTTTTAGTTACGAAAAAGATTGCAAGCGTCGTCGAACTCGGAGATCAGGGATGTACATTTGGGGGTGGTCCAGTAATTTGTGCAGCAATAATCGCAACACTAAATGTCATTACTAAAGAAGGGCTTGTACACAACGCCGCAATGCTAAGCACTAAGTTGAAAAAACAAATGATTCGTGCCACTCATGTGGTAGACGTTAGCGGAAGGGGATTATTGCTGGGAATTACATTAGACATTCCGGCCAAAGAGATAAAAATGAAATTGTTTGAGAGACACATATTGACAGGTACATCAGACAATCCAAACGTATTGAGGATTATGCCTCCTCTCATTATTTCAGAAAAAGAGGTAGCACTGTTTCTCAAAAACTTTATCGAAGTTTTGGAAGGAAAAATATGAAAAAGAATGTATGGGTTATTAAAGTAGGCGGTCAGGCAATACGTAACCAAGTGCACGTAGACTCTCTCATGAGTGCAATGAAATCTCTCGTAGATAAGGGAGTATTCATCGTTGTGGTACACGGTGGTGGCCCTCAAGCGGACGAAGTTCAGAAAAAACTTGGTATACCGGTAAAGAAAATTAACGGAAGAAGAATCACAGATAAGGAGGCGTTAGAAGTCATTAAAATGGTGTATGCAGGGACTATTAATAAAAATTTAGTATCAAGTGCTATCAAGCATCAACTGTCGGCTGTGGGTATTTCAGGCATTGATGCCCAGCTAGCATTGGTGTCAAAAAGACCCGTCCAGAAAGTAGTTGAGCAAAAGACAGGTAAAGCACAAATTATAAACTTTGGGTATGTAGGAGACATCAAGACTATTGATGTCAAAATATTGAAGGTATTGTTATCAAAAAACTATTTACCCATAATTGCCTGTTTAGGTGTAGATGATTATGGGCAAATTTTTAATATAAACGCTGACACTCTTGCAACCGCGATTGCGTGTGAGATGCATGCTGAAAAATTAATTTTTGTTACAGATGTAGACGGAATTGCAGCACATAAAGGATCAACACAGTATTTTTCAGAATTAACGATTATTGAGGCTCAAAAAATGATAAAAAACGGAAAAATTACTGACGGTATGATACCGAAGATAGAAAATATAGAGACTGCCCTCAAAAAGGGCTTGCAATGCGTCCGACTTGTCGGAGCATTGTCTAAAAAAAATCAATGGATTAAAGCATTTGAACAACAAATCTATGGAACCACCATTATTGGAGGAAACTATGAATAATAAAATAAAACATTTTTATAGTACAACGGATTACTCCTTAAAGGAGATTAATAATCTCATTGAGCTTGCCCTGAAAATGAAAAACGGTGAGGTTAAAAAAACTCTAAGTGGGAAATCTTTAGGCATGCTTTTCTTTAATCCGTCACTTAGAACGAGAGTTTCTTTTGCTGTAGCTATGTATAAGCTTGGAGGCATAGCGATTGATTTACCAGTTACGGGTAGTTACACCTTGGAATACGAAAAAAACGCTGTAATGGATAAAGGAACTATCGAGCACGTCAAAGATGCTGCTGGGGTTTTATCAAGATATTGCGACGCGTTGGCTATTAGAGCAAGTGAGCTCATTACTTCCTCCTCTGATAGCGTTGAGGTGCCAAGTTGGGAGACGCTCAAAAATGATAAGGTGATTAAAAGTTTCATGGAACACTCCAAGATTCCGATTATAAACATGGAATCTAATGTATATCACCCATGTCAGGGCCTTGGAGATGCAATTACAATTAAAGAAAAATTGGAAAAGACTAAGGGTAAGAAATATGTCCTCACGTGGGCATATCACCCCAAGGCATTGCCAATGGCAACGGCCAATTCTGAAATTTTATCTGCCTGCGATTTGGGAATGGATGTAGTTGTGTCTCATCCCCCAGGATGGGAACTAGATCCTCAGATTGTCCAGAGCATGTCGCAAAGAGTAAAGAAAAGTGGGGGTTCACTCAGCTTCAGTAACTCAATGGAAGAAGCGTTTAAAGATAGCAATGTTGTTTGTGCTAAAAGTTGGGGAGCCCTTAAGTTTTACGGTAATTGGGCTGCTGAGAAAAAACTCAGAGACAAATTGAAGCATTGGATTGTGACGAAAGAAAAAATGTCATTAACAGATAATGCTATCTTTATGCACTGTTTACCAGTTAGAAGAAACGTAAAAGTTACTGATGAGGTGCTCGATAGTAAAAATTCTGTCATTTTAGATCAGGCAGAAAACAGAATGTGGGCACAGATGGCTTTATTGTCTGAATTAATAGGAGATCATTATGAAAAATAAACTTAGTTCACAAGTAGTAAGTTATATAGTTTCCCCTGCTCAAATAAAAGCCGACCAAAAAATGGTTGCCTATGATATTTGGGGGACAATGGCTCACGTGGTCATGCTGTACGAAGTCAAGATCATATCAATGGAGAAAGCCGCAAAAATTTTGAAGGCTTTAATAGAGATTAAGGGAGAATTCAATAAAGGCCAGTTTGCTATAAATCCTCAAAAAGGTGCACAGCTTACGTTAGAGGCAAAAATTGTAGAAAAAGCTGGAGAGCTTGCCGGATTATCTGCACATACTGCCAGAAGCAGAAATGATCAGGTGATGGTGACAGAAATGCTATATCTGAGAGAGGAACTGTTGGCGACCGTTTTACTTTTAACTGCTGCAATTGGTCAGTTGCTCAAGCTATCTAAACAGCATGTGAAAACAGTATTTCCTGGTTACACACACATGCAGCCAGCCAAGCCAACAACATTTGCACAGTGGTGTCTTGCCTACTCTGCTAGCTTATTGAGAGTGTGTAAACAACTGCAGTTGGTATACGAACAGTTTAACCTTTCACCATTGGGGGCAGCAGAATCCTTTGGTACATCGTGGCCAATTGACAGAAATTTAACAGCGACGCTTCTTTGCTTTTCTGGGGTTTGGAAAATTCCGCAAGATGTGATATCCAGTAGAGGGTTTTTTCAATTGGCCATCCTTGATTCTTTAAATCAGTTAACAATTGTCGCAAGCAAAATAGCTACTGATTTATTACTTTATTCTACTTTTGAATATGGACTTGTTAGCTTGGGTGAACAAGTGGCTCAAAGATTGCATCCGATAACCGGCAGTTCTATCATGGCTCAGAAGAAGAATCCTGATGTTTTAGAGTTGGTGAGATCATCTGCACCTCAAATTACCGGAATTCACCAAATTGTCTCGGGAATTTTGACGGCACTGCCGAATGGCTATAACAGAGATGGTAGAGAGATTAAAGAATATATCTCATTGGCATTGGATAAAGTCAATTCGACGGTTAAAGTATTGAGTGATGTTTTTTCTGGGCTTTTAGTAAACAAAGAACATGCACTGAGTTTAGTTGTGGCAAATTATTCCTTAACAACAGATTTGGCCGATTTCCTTGCGCAAAATTCTCAACTTCCCTACAGACTTGTCTATAAGATCGTTGGCCAAGTAGTAAATCAGGCAATGGAGACTGGTAAACCGATTGATAACATTACACCCCACGAAATTGAGGCTGCTGCTAAAGTTCATGGCGTGGAAATAAAAACTTCCGTTCAAGAATTAAAGGAGGTTCTTGATCCTAAGAAAGCATTAGAAAAAAGAAAACATGTGGGAGGTTCTAATTCCATTGTTACAAATAAACTTATTGTAGCTAGTGAGCTAAAAGTTAAAAAGATGACTTCATGGGTATTAATGAAGCAAAAAAAGATTGACCAAGCTAAATTACAAACAGAAAAGCTTGCGCAGAAAATAATTAATAATACCTAAATATGAATACCATAAACTTATTAAAAAAACTAATACAAATAAAGTCATTTTCTGGCCAAGAAAATATCTTAGCAGATTATATCGTGGATTGGGCAAAAGATCACGAATTACCAGTTGAAAAGCAGAATGGAAACGTAGTCATTAAATTTCTGAAACATTCATCTAAAGCTGTAATCTTTAACGCCCATATGGATACGGTCAAACCAGGCAGTTCTTGGTCGGTTCCACCTACTGGCAATGGCTCTGGAGTAGTTAAAGATAATAAGGTATATGGTCTTGGAGCGAGTGATGATAAAGCCGCTATAGCTTCATTTCTTACTCTTGCTACCGAATTAAAGAAATCCCCTCCTCCGATAGACATTTTTATTGTCTTCGTAACCAATGAAGAAATTAGCGGTGTTGGTAGTCAAAGTTTTGTAAGTTACTTTCAAAAAAAATATGGAGGCAAGTACAAAGAGGTTTCTGCCGTTTTAGGCGAGCCAACCGATTTGGAATATGTCGAAATTGGTCATAGAGGTAGTACCTTCCTAAAGGTTACGACTGGCGGGGACTCAGGCCATGGTTCAAAACCGGAGAATATTGAAAAACACTCTATATATGAAAATATAAAGACAGTTGAAAAAATCACTGCGTTGGGCGCCGTATTAGCGCAAAAATATAAAGACTCTGTGTTAGGCGCTCCATCTTTCTGTTTAACTGGTATACAAAGCGAGTCTTCCTCTGTGAATAAAGTTCCATCAAGTTGTTATTCAATCTGGGATATTAGAACAACACCCAAGTTACACACGAAGGTTGTGTCATTTATCCAGGGTGCAGTTGGTCAAAAAGTAAAAATTGATTATGTTGGACAGCCTTCTCCTTACAGTTTTACGTCACCCAAGAGTAAAATTGTTGGTTTATTTCAGGAAATTGTACCTAACCTTAAGGTAAAGATTTCTCCCGGATCCAATGACAGTTGTGTTTTTACGCAAGTAGGAATTCCATCAGTCACTTTTGGGCCCGGTAGAAAAGCTGGTATCCATAAACCGGATGAGTTTGTAGAAATAGATAAAGTTGAGAAATCCGTCGTTATATATAAAAAATTATTAGAGAAATATTAATGTATGAAAAATGCAATTCTAATTTTAGATAACAACATTGTCCTTAGAGGCACAGGTTTTGGAGCCTTAGGAGTGTATCATGGCGAGTTAGTCTTTAACACAGCCATGACCGGCTATATGGAGGCCTTGACTGATCCCTCTTACGGGGGTCAGATCCTTACATTTACATATCCGCTTATTGGAAATTACGGAGCAACATTCAAGTGGGCGGAGTCGAAAAAGATTCATCCAGTTGGGGTTGTAGTCTCCGAATTGTCGGATAATCCTATTCATAGAGATAGTGAGGGGTCTTTAGAAAAAGCATTGGAAAAACAAAAAGTGGGTGGAATTAGTGGTGTTGATACAAGATATCTTGTAAAGATTATTAGAGACAGAGGGACTATACCAGCCGTACTGTCGGTTTATAACAGTGACAAAGTGGGCTTAGTTAAACAGGTGGCTGTTAATAAACCACAAGTTATAAATTCCAAAGGCAATAAAACCATAGTATTAATCGATTATGGGTTGAAAGGAAGTATTGTTGAAGAGCTAACATTCAGAGGCGCTAAAGTGATTGTTGTTCCAGCTACTACAACGGCCAAAGATATTTTGATGTTGTCGCCGGATGGTATAGTTTTATCAAACGGCCCAGGCGATCCAAAAATCTTTGATTACGCCATCAAGATGATTAAAGATTTTCTTGTAAAGAATATGCCGATATTTGGTATTTGCCTTGGTCATCAACTGCTCGCATTAGCAGCAGGTGGCGATACCTACAAATTGAAATTTGGTCATAGAGGCATCAACCAACCTGTCCAATTTGTTAAAACAAAAAAATCGTTTCTTACGTCACAAAATCATGGATATGCTGTCAATCCAAACTCTCTTTCCACCGAATGGATGGTGTCATTCGTCAATCTTAATGATCAAACAGTAGAAGGCTTAGTACATAAACATAAACCATATTTTTCTGTTCAGTTTCACCCAGAAGGAAATCCAGGCCCGCACGATACAGCATTTTTGTTTGATCAATTTATGGAGATTATATGAAAGCAAATATGACCAAAGTATTAATTATCGGGTCCGGTCCCATTGTGATAGGTCAGGCTGCTGAATTTGATTATTCAGGGACTCAAGCGTGTCTTGCCGCGAAAGAAGAAGGAATTAAAACTGTTCTCGTTAACTCTAATCCCGCGACTATTCAGACCGATCCTGAGATTGCTGATGTTGTCTATATTGAACCATTAACCGTTGACTCTCTGGAAGAAATTATTGCGAAAGAAAAACCAGATGGATTAATAGCTACAGTCGGCGGTCAAACAGCGCTGAATTTAGCCGTTAAACTCGATAAAGAAGGAATTCTCAAGAAGTATGAAGTCGATGTTTTTGGGACAGATATTAAGTCGATCCAACTGGGTGAAGATAGAGGCAAATTTAAGGAATGTATGAAGAAAATTAATCAGCCGGTGCCTCCCAGTGCCGTTGTGAAGAATGCTGAAGATGCACAAATATTTGCTTCACAGTGCGGGTTTCCTCTCGTTATAAGAAGTGCGTTTAATCTTGGGGGGACAGGAAGCAGTATTGTTAAAAATCAAAATGAATTGCAAAAAATGGTAAAGAAAGGATTGCAAGCCAGTATGGCGAATGAAGTCATCGTCGAGAAAAGTCTTGTTGGTTGGGCAGAGCTTGAGTATGAAATCGTCAGAGATCATCTTGGTAACATTATTATGGTGTGTAATATGGAAAATATTGATCCTATGGGAGTACATACAGGCGAATCAATTGTTGTTGCTCCTAGCCAGACATTATCCGACGACGATCACCAGAAATTAAGAGCAGCGGCATTTTCTATAGTGAGTGCATTGAATATTCAAGGAAGTTGCAACATACAGTTTGCCCTGAACCAAAAAACTGGGGAATATTTTGTAATCGAAGTAAATCCGAGATTATCGAGAAGTTCAGCGCTTGCATCAAAAGCAACAGGATATCCAATCGCGAGAGTCGCTACAAAAATTGCTCTCGGCAAGAGTCTTCCAGAAATAACAAATGACATTACGGGTAAAACTGCCTTTTTTGAACCTGCACTCGATTATGTAGTAGTCAAAATTCCAAAGTGGCCGGACGATAAATTCGTGGACATGGATGCATCCATAGGCATTACTATGAAAAGCACTGGCGAAGTCATGGCCATTGGGAAAAGTTTTGAGGAAGCACTTTTCAAGGCGATTGATAGCCTTGGTATAAAAGAAAATCTTTATACGAAATATTCTCTGCTGCCTCTGTCAAAGATTCAAAAATGGCTCTGTTTGCCCAATATGCAAAGACTGTCAGCAATTTTTTCGGCAGTTTCATCTGAGTTTTCAGTGTCAAAGATCGCGTCATTAACGAAGATTAATCCGTGGTTCATTTACAAAATGAAGAATCTTTACTACAACAAAGAAAATATTAAATCGGGTATTACGATATACAAGATGGTCGATACCTGTGCAGGAGAATTTAAGGCAATGACACCGTATTTCTATTCAACTCACGGAACAGAAAACGAAGCGATACCGTTAAGTGGCCCAAAAGTCATAATACTTGGATCTGGTCCGATCAAAATTGGTCAAGGTATCGAGTTTGATTATCTTACCGTGCATGCGATAAAAGCATTAAAAGACAAAGGTATTAAATCTATTATCATCAACAATAATCCAGAGACAGTGAGTACTGATTACGCAATGTCAGACAGATTATACTTTGAGCCATTGACGGAAGAATTTGTTCTGAAGGTTATTGATAATGAAAAAGATGGATTATTAGGTGTACTTACACAATTTGGTGGTCAGACTGCGATTAACCTTGCCGCGCCATTGGAAGAAGCGGAAGTAAAGATTCTTGGTACAAATGCGAAATCAATTGAACTTGCTGAAGATAGAGGAAAAACCGCATCGCTTATGAGTGGACTAGGTTTTAAAATTCCTAGATATGCACTGACATACGGAAAAGGAAGTTTGTTTAAAAACGCAAAACATTTAGGGTTTCCTGTGCTAATTAGACCGTCATTTGTACTGGCTGGTGAGGGTATGATAATAGCTTATTCTGAAAAAGATATCAGCGATCATTTGGATGTTATTGGAGAGAATATATTTGATAAACCGATATTAATAGACAAGTTTTTAGAAAAGGCAATAGAATTAGATGTCGATTTTATCAGTGACGGAAAAAATACAATTAGTTTTATTATCGAGCAACTTGATCCGACTGGAATCCATTCGGGCGACAGCAGTTGTGTTTATCCTCCGCAGAATATAAGTAAGGAAATTCAACAAAAAATTCATGAAATTACATCAAATATCAGTAAAAAATTGGGAATCATCGGCATTGCTAATTTACAATGTGCTATCAAAGATAATGAAATATACATTTTGGAAATTAATCCAAGGGCTTCAAGAACAGTACCATTTTTGAGTAAGTGTGTTGGTTTTTCCCTTGCGAAACTAGCAGCAAAGACTATTCTTGGTGATCCATTACCACAGCAAATTCCTATAAAAAATGGAATAGTTGCGATAAAGAGACCAGTTTTTTCTTTTGATAAATTGCCTGGTGTTTCAAGAACTTTAGGTCCACTTATGAAAAGCACCGGAGAAGTCATGTTCAGTGCACATACTTTTCAAGAGGTGCTTGAAAAAAGTTTGGCAGATAATTGATCGCCTCGCCTCCCCGTAGCCTTAAGTTGCTATTTATAAAGTCATAACTGTAAAATTAATCACGAGTATGTCAACAAGCAATAAAACTATTAAAGTTTCCTGGCAAAAAAATGAAAGAAAAATATTTGGGGCCTTTAAGTGGAATGCTTATGTTCTATCGATGTATGAGGAGATTTTTCAAAATATTAAAGATAAATATGGATGGGATATTCAGTATGGTGCAAAACATATACTAAAAATTGATAAAGATTTGGGCAATGACATTAAAACGCATGATGTCAAAGAATTTGTCAGTCGAAACAAGCAATTATATGATGTTTTTGTAGCCGGAATTGCGTCATGTGATTTATTTATAGCAGACATAACGAATCATAATCCAAATGTTTTACTAGAGCTTGGTATCGCTGTCCAGTTAAATAAAAACATTCTTATCGTAACAAGCCAAGATATAAAAGATTTACCATTCGATATTCGGGGTTTGGTAGCAAAAAAGTATCAGACGAAAGACGACCTACAGAAGTTAATAGAAAAAGAAATTCGAATTTTTACTCTCATAAAAGATCAAAATTTTGATTCTCAAGCAATTACCATACCATATAAGCCTAACATTTCAGGCGTAGTCACAAATAAGAATTTCATCAAAATTGAGGTGCCGAAACTCAAAAATTTGCGTATACAAGTTGACTTTCGTTTTATTTACTCAACAAATCATAAATGGGATTGGTTTGGTGTTCATTTGAGATCACAAGGATCGTCTGGAATTTTTTCGGAATTAGCATTAGTGAGGTATACAGGTGAAACTAGATCACTAACATGGCCGGAGCAACGGAAGGAAAAAGATGGCAGTAAAGTTGAAGGTTATGTTCCAGGTGATTGGCATACGTTTGATATCTTAATTGACGAGAATAGATTGACTGCATGGGTACATCAACAATTAGTACTTGAAGATTCAAATTTGATGGTGGAAAATTTTGGAGAAATTTATTTAAGGTGTAACGATCATCGTCATCGGGCTTATTTTAATAACGAAAAAAGTGGAGACCCAAAGGATCATGATAAAAATAAGGATGTATACCTTGAAGTTGAATACAGAAATATTAAAGTACTTGATTTAAGTACGACCGCCAATTTATTTGAATAAACTTATATTACTTTTGAAGTTTTAAGTCGAGAGGAAAAAATAAAACGGCGGCGTGCGAGCCCCGCGAAGCGGGGCGAGAGTAAGATAGCGGAGCTGGCCGAGCGGAGCGAGGCCTACAGATTTAGTAAGACTGCACACTTTACGCGACCGCCGCGAAGCGGCGGGAGCGCAGACTAGCAGAGTTGCTGCCGCGATTCCCTTTCCCCTTTACCCCTTTTCCTCGCGACAGCATTTTTGAGTTATTTTTAGACGCATCTTTGAAAGTAAGTTCGAACGTGATTTAATAGACGTACCAACCTAGTTTTGAAGTAATTGACGGCCTCAATAACTATGCCCTAAAAAGAT
>CAYHBU010000010.1:0-14554 GCA_964354925.1 uncultured Candidatus Saccharibacteria bacterium
CAAAACGACTCTGACTATGGGAGCGCAGAGTACAGGACTCTTCCGAGGCAAGATCCAGTCGGAACCAAACCAGCCTTTTTTTTAAGAACAGCCCCATGTAAGACCTATAAATAGCTCTTACTTGCCGACAGGTTTATATTGGCTAACCTAAGCCATAAACCCATATATTTAGTTGACAAATATGTTAAAATATATTTTCAATATATCAAAACAATAGCGTCATTATAGCAAATATACAAATTTTGTCAAGAGGTGCTTTTCCCCTGTCTTTATCACTGTTTCAGCCGATAGCTCTCAAAAATTTGAATATTATTGTTCAGTGGATTATGCTATCATACAAATATAAAAATATGACCCTCAATACTCCACAAAAAGACGTAAAACTTGGCGATTCGAATCTTGATTTAACCCTGCGCCCGACCAGATGGGACGATTATATCGGCCAGGATAAAATCAAAAAAAATCTCCAAATAATCATCGGCGCTGCCAAAATAAGAAAGGAGCCCATTGAACACATCCTGCTTTATGGACCAGCTGGTCTTGGAAAAACTACTCTAGCTAACCTCATTTCCCAGGAAATGGGTGCAAATCTCAAAATGACATCCGGCCCAATGATTGAAAAAACTGGCGACCTAGCCTCTGTCTTGACCAATCTTAACGAGGGCGATGTTTTGTTTATTGATGAGGTCCACAGATTAAATAAGGCCGTAGAGGAGGTCCTTTATCCAGCAATGGAATCCAGAACCCTAGACATCATCATCGGCAAAGGAGCTTCAGCAAAAATACTGCAAATTCAAATCCCGCCATTTTCCGTGATTGCCGCCACCACCAGAATTGACCTCTTGTCATCCCCTTTCAGATCACGTTTTGGTGGCGTTTTCAAGTTGGATTTCTATAATAACGCGGACATCGAAAGAATTATTGCCCGATCAGCGCAAATCTTGAATCTCAAGATAGAAGCGGATGCAATTTCAACGATTGCCACATCAACAAGATCAACCCCGAGAATCGCCAACCGGCTCCTAAAAAGAGTCCGTGATTACGCCCAAATCTACAATGAAGAAGTCATAACCGCTCAAACAGCAGAGCGAGCGCTTAACCTGCTAGAAATAGACACCATAGGACTCGACCCGAGCGACAGACACATATTAGAGGCTATCATCCATAAATTCGGTGGTGGTCCGGTTGGTCTCAAGACCATAGCTGCTTCCTGCGGAGAAGAGGAAGAAACGGTAGAAAACGTCTACGAACCGTATCTGATGAGATTGGGCTTTATCTCCAGAACCCCAAAGGGACGTATTGCCACAGAACTCGCCTATAAACACTTGAATTTGATTGCAAGTCAAACTGATAATCAAAAAGGTTTGTTTAATAAATAAATTATGTTTTTAATTTTTCTTTCTATATTTTTGTTAATTTTGATCGTTTTTGCCATAATTTTTTCTATTCTTATTTACCACCTGCTAAGATTCCGTTTGCCAGAAAAGGATCATTCTAAAAAAATATTTATTATTTTTGCAACGGGTAGTATTTTTTTAATACTCTTATCATTAATCTTGTTTTTCAATATTCCTTGGGAATTATTAGAAAAATAATCATCACATGATCACCCTGAATCAAGACGAGCACGTAATATTGGCGGCTAGGAGGCATTGGTGGGTTTTGACGGAAAAGCTGATCACTATCGTTTTTTTGCTTTTACTTCCCGTTATTTTATATTTTTTTTGGAATTTTTTTCAAATCCAATCCCCTCTTTTAGAAACGGGCTCAAACGAAGCAATTGGTCCGCTACTTCTTTTTATCACCTCTCTTTATTTTCTTTTTTTATGGCTTTATTTCTGTATTGTTTTTGTGGATTATTATCTAGATATCTGGGTAGTGACAAATATGCGCATTTTAGACATTGAACAACACAGTCTTTTCCACAGAGAGGTTTCTGAGTGTTATCTTTCCAAAATCCAAGATGTCACCGTTGAAATAAAGGGAATTATGCCAACCTTCTTGAATTATGGCGACCTACACATCCAGACTGCGGCTGAAAAAAGAGAGTTTATGTTTGCTGAGGTTGAAAATCCAAATAACATCAAAAATGTCATATTAGACCAATACAACAAAACAATGGCCTCTTTTAAAGATAATTCTTCTCTGAATCGTTAAATCATTTTATGATAATTTTAGGAATCGATCCCGGTACATCAATTGTTGGTTTTGGAGTTATAAAAAAGGATGGCAGTAATTTAATGTGCCAGGAATATGGCTGTATAAAAACCACCCCCAAAATACCCGATGTCGAAAAGTTGTCACTAATAAGAAGTGAGCTTGATGATCTTATAAAAAAAATAAAGCCAGACCAGATCTCGATTGAAAAACTTTTCTTTTTTAAAAATGCAAAAACTGTCATTTCTGTCGCTCAAGCTCGTGGGGTAATAATATCCGTTTGCGCTCAAAACAACATCACCCCAAAAGAGTTTACTCCTCTCCAAATAAAACAGGCTGTTTCTTGTTATGGAAGGGCCGGAAAGTCAGAAGTCCAAAAAATGGTAAAACTCATATTAAACTTAAAAGAAATCCCAAAACCGGACGATGCGGCTGATGCCTTGGCTTGTGCTATTACCTGTGCCAATTTCACTCGCTTCCAATAAAAAATAAAAACCCTGACATATGTCAGGGTTTTTATTTTTTATTCGTCTTCATCATCCTCTTCGTCCTCATCATCTTCTTCATCTTCGAAATCATCTTCCTTATCCACCTCTTCAAAGTCACTACCGCCTTCTTCACTTTTCTTCTTTTTAAACTCTGTTTCGGCGGTATCTTTATTGTCCTCATCATTGTTTAAGTCCAGACTATCATTTGCCTGATAGCTATCCTCATTGAGATCATCGTTGATGTCATCGCTCGAAACAAAACGGAATCTTTTTTCTATATCAAAACTCATTTTTCAATCAAATCCTTCACAACTATTTGCAAGGATTTTAAATTTAATATAATAAAACGACCTTTAAATAATAATTTCTTTAAATAAGTTTAGTTTATTTTAAAAGTATGTCAACTTTTGACAAAGTCGTTCTTTTATACTGTAGACATTTTGTTGTTTATTGGTTATTTTTGTAAATTTTTATTAAGATTATATTACTAGCATCTTATTATTAATAAGTCGCCAGGATTGACAATTTAGTTTATTTGTTTAGAATTATCTTTTTAAAATAATTTCTATGTCCACTAAAAAAATATTAAAAAACAATAGATTTAAAAGGTTTTTAAAGTGGTTGTTAGCGGGATTTGCCATTTCCATTGTCTTAGGCCTGATTTTTGGCGTAGCTGTTTTTTCTTATTTTTCAAAAGATTTGCCGGATTTCAAGAAAATCTCTGATGAACCGATGATCCAATCGACAAAAATATATGATCGTACCGGAACAGTGGTCTTATATGATGTTTATGGGGAAGAAAAAAGAACCGTTGTGACGTTTAATAAAATATCCCAATCATTAAAAGACGCAACCATCGCCATAGAAGATGCTAAATTTTATAAACACAATGGTTTGGATATCAAATCAATATTCAGGGCATTTATTGTAAATACCCTAAACAAAGGAAGGGTCCAAGGGGGGTCAACAATTACTCAACAACTAGTAAAGAATTATTTTTTGTCTCCGGAAAAAACATTTTCCAGGAAGATACGGGAGCTTGTCTTATCTCTTGAAATTGAGAGAAAGTATTCAAAAGATGAGATTTTAGAGTTTTATTTAAACCAAATACCTTATGGTGCCAATGCTTATGGTATAGAATCTGCCGCCCAAACATTTTTTAACAAACACTCAGACGATCTAACAATTGCCGAATCAGCCCTTCTTGCTTCGTTACCAAAAGCGCCTAGTTATTTTTCTCCTTATGGATCACACAAAGATGAGTTACTAAAAAGAAAGGATTATACGATTGAACGAATGTACGCCTTAGGATTTATAACCGAAGACGAATCAAGTAAAGCAAAATCAGAAGTCTTGGTGTTTAAACCACAAAAGAAAAATATTAAAGCTCCTCATTTTGTAATGTATATAAAAGATTATCTTGAAAGAGAATATGGGGAGGAAAGCGTATTAAAAGATGGTCTGAAGGTTTATACAACCATTGATTGGGAGGCGCAACAATTGGCCGAAAAAATAGTTTATGAATCAACTTTAAAAAACACTGTGGATTTCAATGCAAGGAACACTGCTCTTTCTGCTATCGATGTTAAAACTGGGCAAATATTGGCTATGGTTGGATCTTATGATTATTTCGATATTAAAAACGATGGCAACGTAAATGTGACCACAATGCAACGCCAACCAGGATCTGCCTTTAAGCCGTTTGCTTATGCTGCCGCCTTTGAAAAGGGGTTTACCCCAGAAACCATGATTTTTGATTTACCAACAGAATTCTCTTCTTATTCCGATGAGTGCCCTATTACAAATATAGATTATTCCGATGAAAGAAATATTTGTTATCACCCTCAAAACTATGACGGCAAATTTAGGGGCCCGGTTGACTTAAGACATTCCCTCGCCCAATCACTAAATATCCCCTCTGTTAAAACACTTTATCTTGCCGGTATAAAAGAAACCATAGATCTGGCAAAAAATACTGGAATTTCTACCTTAAAAAAACCTAGTGACCACGGATTGTCATTAGTGCTTGGTGCCGCAGAAGTCAAACCGCTCGAAATGGCTGGAGCTTATTCTGTTTTTGCTAACGATGGCATAAAAAACGAAATTGCTTCTATATTAAAAATAGAAAATTCAAAAGGAGAAGTTTTAGAAGAGTTTAAGCAAAAAAATAAACAAGTTTTATCACAACAAACAGCAAGACAAATAACTAGTATTTTATCTGATAATCCAGCAAGAACCCCTGTTTTTGGAGAAAACAACTACCTCCATATAGAGAACTTGCCTGTAGCTGCCAAAACTGGCACCACACAAGACTATAAAGATGCTTGGGTAGTTGGATATACCCCCGATATTTCCGTGTCTGTGTGGGTTGGTAATAACAACGGAGACAAGATATTAAGATCCGGGGCTGGTATTTCAGCTGCTGGTCCGATTTGGAATAAATTTATTAAACAGTATTCTGGAAAATATGCGCCAAAAAATAATTTTATATCTCCTGAGACCAGCAACACCACAAAAGATGTTTTGAGTGGAAATTTTGAATCTAAAAAAACTATAAAGATAGATACTATTTCCAAGAAATTAGCTACCGAAAATACTCCCCTAGATTTAATTGGAGAAGTATTCCTAAAAGAAGTCCACTCTATCTTATATTTCATAGACAAATCTAATCCTTTAGGTGATTCGCCGGTCAATCCTGAGCTTGATCCTCAATTTTTAAATTGGGAAACGCCCGTCCTAGAATGGGTCAACAAACAAAATGAATTGGGTGGAAACTACAATCAATCCCTGCCAACTGAAACTGACAATATCCACACAAAAGAAAATGAGCCTAAAATTACCATCTTATCACCTCAAGACAATGAAATAATAAACCTTAATTATCTGACTATTAAAACATCAATTTTAACAGCTTTTCCAATAAAACAAGCTGATTTTTTTATAAATGATAAATTATTAGGTTCTTTGTTTAAATTCCCTTTTGAATTAAATTATCCGACCTCACAAATAAAATCACTAGACAATTCTTCTCAAATCTTAAAAGTTGTAGTTTATGATATTTATGGAAATAGAAAAGAAGAGAAAATAAACATCTTTATCCCCAGTTTTTAGGCGATTTTTATATCATTTATCCTTATTTTTTGCTCTTTATTTATCTTTTTTAAAATCACTGCTTTCCTAAGTAAAACTTCATTTGAGATTATCTTATTATTACAGATAATAGTAAGGATATTGTTTTTGATATTTAAAACTCTTAATTTATCTGTATTTAATTCTTTAATTAAAACTCCACTGCAATTATCACAATCATCTTGAGTTTTAAAAATTTTAAAATCAGGGTGTTTTTCTGTTTTTTTTTCTATTAAATCTTTTAATGATTTAAACATTAGTTTGATCTTATAGGCATCACTATATACACATAATCTTTTTCTTTTAATCCAGAGATTAAAGATGGGGTATTTTTTTCATTAAAACTAAAAATAATATCGGTATCACCTATATTATTGATACCATCTACTAGGTATTTATAATTAAATGCTGTTTCTATCTCTAATCCTTCTGTCTTGGCCGATATTTTATTCTTATTTTCTCCTTTTTCACTATCTTGAGCGAATATCTCTATATTATCTTTATTTATTTTAATTTTAACGTCATTTGTCTTACCACAAAACACACTAGCTATCTTTAAAGCATTAGAGAAATCCTGTTTCTTAAAGATGGTTTTAGTCTTAAATGTTTTCGGTATTATCTGTTCATATGGAGGATATTGCCCATCTATTAGTTTTGAATATATCTGAATACTATCAAATTCAAACATTATCTGATTTTTATCTATAAAAATATTAATTTCATCTTCTGTGTCTTTTAATAATCTATTAAGTTCTTGGGCAGTCTTGATTGGAAGTATAAAATTATCATCACTTCTAATATTCTCTTTTAAAATTATATTATTTTCTGACAACCTAAAACTATCAGTAGAGGCCAATCTTAACCCGTCTTTCTTAAAATTAAAATAAATTCCTGTTATTTCTGGCTTTAAATCAGATATGGCGGCACTATTTAAGACTTTTATTATACCCTCTTTTAATTCCTTCTGTTTTAATTGTATTTTTTTATCTGAACTTATTTTTGGTATTATGGGAAAATTTTTAGGATCAGTAGTTGGTATACTTGCCTCGAAATCATCTTTTTTAACATTTAAAACAGTTTCTTTTAGGGAAATTTCTGTTTTTCCATTAGACAGATTATTTATAAAACCATTAAATATTTTTGACTGTACACAAATATTTCCTTTTATATCTATTTTAGCAGGAATCCAGGTAATAATACCTAACTCCAGATTAGTCGCTGATATCCTTAATTGGCCATTCTCGGTCTCTAAAAGAATATTAGACAAGATAGGTAAAGTAGAATTTTGTCCAGTAGCTCTTTCTATGATATTTAACGCATTTTTTAAGTTTTCCTGTAAACAAACTGTTTTCATAAATTAATTGTATTAATTATATAAGAATATATATAAATAAAATCTACTTATTATTAAGGACTGATTTTCTGTGGAAAACCGATATAGACCAATATTCAACTGATTAGAAACTTGGTTAGTATGTTGATTAGGTTGTGGAAAACTATGTAATTACCTATTGATAACGTGTCCAACCCTGTTTATAAAAATAAAAAAATTAAATTATAAACAAACAATTCATACTAATCTAACAGTCTTTCCACAACTTATACATACAACCTTTGCTTTATCATATTTATTTCTTCGTTGAGTAGTGGATCACCCTCAATATCCTTCTCAATTTTATTACAAGCATGGATTACTGTGGTGTGATCCCTTCCTCCTAATTTCTGTCCAATAAAAGGAAAAGAGCTTTTCAATTCTTGTCTTAATAAGAACATTGTTATTTGCCTTGGTTTTACTACATCCTGTTTTCGGCTCTTATCTAATAATTCCTTTTCTGTTAAATCATAAAAGTCAGAAACGGTCTTAATAATATGCTTATAATTTATTATTTTTCTAGGAGGAGACGTAGTGTTTGAAAGGGTTTTGGATATTTGTTGAATTGTTAAGGCTGATGGATTTAGTTTTATTGTGGCATTAATATTGTTTAGGGCGCCTTCTAGCTCCCTTATATTTCTCTGATGTTGATTGGCTATAAAATGTAAAATATCATCAGGAATAGGGATGTTTAAGAGGTTTGATTTGTTTTTAAGGATAGCCACCCTTGTTTCATAGTCAGGATAACCAAGATCAGCTATCATACCGCCCTCAAAACGAGACCTCAAGCGGTCTTCAAGAGTATTAATCGATTTTGGTGGCCTATCAGAACTTAATATTATTTGTTTGTTTTCTTCATATAAATCCTTAAATATATAGAAAAACTCTTCCTGGGTCTTCTCTTTTCCGGATAGAAACTGGATATCGTCCACTATTAAGAGGTCTATTTGTTTATATTTTTCTTTGAATTTGTTGATTTCCTGATTTTGTAGTGAGGTAATAAGTTCGTTTGTGAATTTTTCCGATGGTATATATAAAACCTTATATTTGGGATTATGCTTCAACAACTCATTGCCCAAGGCTTGTAGAAGATGGGTTTTGCCTACTCCGGATGGACCATATAGAAATAAGGGATTATATGATCTGCCAGGGTTTTTGAGCACAGACATAGCTGCTGCATGGGCCAATTCGTTAAAAGATCCAATAATAAAATTATCAAAAGTGTATTTAGGGTTTAAGTTGGTGTTCCTGTTTATCTCAAAATCCAAAAAACCAAGCTGGTTTGTGTTGGAATTAGCTTGTTTCTCCGGTTTAACCTCAGATTTAACAGGTTTTAGGTGAGAAAAGTAGGAATTTGGCTTGTTTGTAGGGTTTAAAGAAATCTTTAAGTCTTTTACTTCAGGATTAAAATTCCTTAAAATCCTTAAAATGGTTTTTGAAAATTTGTTTTCCACCCACTCTTTAGTAAAAGCATCAGGGACATCAATATAAACAAAGCCATCTTTTATGTCGGTTATAAAAACATACTGAAACCAGGTAACAAAACTAGCCTTTGTGGTATTTAGTTCGAGTTCGGCTAAAACCGAATTCCAAAGTTCTTCGTTGGACATAATT
The DNA here is from genome assembly GCA_964354925.1 of uncultured Candidatus Saccharibacteria bacterium. Lineage (GTDB taxonomy): Bacteria > Patescibacteriota > Minisyncoccia > GWC2-36-17 > GWC2-36-17 > GWC2-36-17. The sequence continues at coordinate 8,761 of CAYHBU010000010.1, forward strand.
TTTAACAACAACCAAAGTTATAAACAGATTATACACAAATATTAAGTTATTGGAAACAACCCACTAAAACACACAAATACCGCTTACTGATGCGTTTTTTTAATAAAACGCAAACACTAAAATCAATTATATCAAGATAAATATAGGACACAAACAACTAAACTGTGGATAAGTTGTTTATTGCGTGTGTAAAGGTGTGTGTAAATAGTATTCACAAGTTTGTGGTGATAAAATAAAAACACAAATCCTTAAACAATAACGATGTTTGATGGGATTGACGAAGAGCGTTTTTTTTGGTAGGATAATTAGCAAGTTTAATTAATTAACTAAAAGATTATTTTATGTCTTTTACATATAAACCTAAAAAGAAAAAAAGAAAGAAGGTTCACGGTTTCTTGGTGAGAAAGAGAACATCTACCGGAAGAAGAACCGTCAGAAGAAGACGCGCAAAAGGAAGAAAAAAACTAACCGTTTAAATATAAAACCTGTTAAAAAACAGGTTTTATACGTTTTTTACATTATTTTATCTTTTAAAATGTCTCTCCCTAAAAAAAATCGTCTCACTACTCAAGATTTTGCAAAAATAAAAAATAGATCTGGTTTGTGGTCAAAAGGCATGTATTTAAAGGCAAAATCGACAAAAAACAACATCCCGCTCTCCAGGTTTGGGATTGTGGTTGGATCTAATGTGTCTAAAAAAGCTGTTGAGCGCAACAAGATAAAAAGAATACTGAGAGATATTATTAGAAAAAACATCAATAACATCAAAAATGGATTTGATATTATAATAATAACCAATCCTCAAATTAATAAAAAAGACTACCAAGAGGTAGAAAAAGACGTTTTAAGTGCTTTAAAAAACATAAAGCTGATTGTCGAATGATAAAAAAAACCATATTAAGCGCCATAAGGCTGTACAAAAAAGCCATTTCCCCATTGATAAATAACGGTTATAATGGCTGCAGGTTCTACCCAACTTGTTCTGACTACGCAATACAGGCAATTGAAAAAAAAGGAGCTTTAAGGGGTGGTTTGATGGCTTGCTGGAGAGTTTTAAGGTGTAATCCGTTATCAAAAGGCGGGGTTGACCCCGTAATATAACATTCAGAGCATTTTGAAAAAATGCAAAAGAAATTATAGGATTAAACACTGTTGTTCAAAAATAATAATTATGTTTAAAGTAAAATTAATAATAACTGAATGTTGATATACGGGGTTGACGAAATAAAATAACAAAAAATAAAATCTTATGATGTCTTTATTGAAAACGATATTCTACTATCCCCTTCTGAATTTGCTCGTATTTTTATATGGAATTTTTGGAAGTTTTGGGGCATCAATAATAATATTGACGATAGTTGTGAGGTTTGTACTGTTTTATTTTACTAAAAATGCGATGATTGCCCAGAAGAGGATGGCTGATCTCCAACCAGAATTAAAAAAACTCCAAGAAAAACATAAAGATAATAAGGAAAATCAAACAAAAGCTCTTCTGGATTTCTACAAAACAAACAAAGTCAACCCTTTTTCTGGATGTTTGCCACTCCTTGTCCAGGTCCCAGTATTTATCTCGCTCTATTATGTGTTTTTAAGTGGCATTAATACTATCAAGCCGGAAGATTTATACTCTTTTATCCAAATGCCACAAGCAATGGATTTCCACTTCCTTGGTTTTTTTGATTTGAGTCATCCAAGTAAGATATTGGCCTTTTTGGCTGGTATATCCCAGTTTCTGCAATCCAAATACGCTTCCCATACTCAAAAAATGGCGATGTCTGGAGAGTTCGCCTCGATTATGAATTATCAAATGATGTATTTCTTCCCAGTTTTGACTTTTTTGATCGGGTTGTCTCTACCTGCTGGACTCGCTCTTTATTGGACTGTCGGCGCCATTTTTTCTATAATACAGCAATTAGTAATAGAGAAATATCACGTAAACAATAAAAATAATTAATATTTTATTTAAGGATATTGATTATTTTTTAGCAAACGAATGGAAAACGAATTATTTTCAAACAAATTAAAAGAATTTTTGGTAAAAATGGGCTATGAAGAAGCAACGATTGAAGAGAGGGATATGACGGGCGAAAAGATTTATGAGGTAAGCGTGGGTGATGCTAAGTATCTGATAGGAGAAAAAGGCACCAACCTTACAGCTTTAGAGTTTTTAGTAAAAATGATTTGTCAGAAACAAGACATTCCCATAGTAAAAACGTTTGTTGATATCAATGGATACCGGAAAGAAAAAGCTAAGCTACTAAAAGAAGCGGCACGTCTCGCCGCTCAAAAAGCCGTGCTCAGCGGAAAGCCCGTTTTATTGCCTCCGATGTCTGGTTTTGATAGGAAAGTCATCCACATAGAGCTCGCTATAAACCCAAGCGTTACCACGGAAAGTGCCGGTTACTCCCCGGAAAGGTATGTGGTTATCAAGCCTTATCTCAATTAACAATTAACAATTAACGATTAACAATTGATAGGTTTATTTTGTTAACCGTTGACGATTAATTGTTGACGGTTAATTTTTGTCTATAGGTCAAAAAATAGCTTCAAACACTATCACGACTATCTCAGGGCGTATTTTAAGCAGTCTTTTGGGATTTGTTTCTGTTGCCATAATGTCGCGCTATCTGGGCAAAGAAGGATTTGGAGAATACAATATTGCCCTAGTTTTTTTATATATCATTCTTGCCATCTCTGATCTCGGGCTTTACTCCATCTTGTCTCGAGAAATATCCAAGCCAGGATCAGATGAGAAAAAAATAATAGGAGGAGTTTTGGGGTTGAGACTCGTCAGTGTGATTTTGTTTTTTGTTTTTGCGTTTATAGTTTTATATTTTTTACCATACTCTCAAAATGTTAAAATCGGGGTTTTGCTCGCCTCCCCCGGTTTTTTGTTTTTATCGTCAAAACAGCTTTTGATGGGAGTTTTTCAGAAGCATTTAAAAACCATTTGGTTTATGATTGGTGAGGTGATTGAGCGCGGATTCCAACTTGCCTTGATAGGGCTATTTGTTTTTTTACACCTTCCATTTATCTATTTTTTGATAGCAGTTTCTATCAGTATATTTTCCAGTTTTGTCATAGATTTGTTTTTTGCGAGAAAGATTGTTGGATTCAAATTATCCTTTGACTATGATTTTTCAAAAAGTATGCTTAAAAAATCTTGGCCATTGGCCGTGTCATCGGTGCTTACTTTGGTGTATTTCAAAATGGACACATTTTTACTGTCTTTGATGAAGCCGTCTGCTGATGTGGGTATATATAGTGTCGCCTACAAGGTTTTTGAAGGACTTTTGTTTTTCCCTGCAGCATTTTCCGGTCTGATGTTGCCACTCCTTTCTAATAGCGCGATATCGGACAAGGAACAATTCAAGATATATTTTAAAAAAGCTTTTGACTTCATGTTGATCATTGTTTTTCCGATTATGATCGGAGGCATGGTTTTGAGTCAGAAAATAACATTCCTTATTGGTGGCAAGGAGTTCGTTGCCTCCTCGGTGCCATTAAAAATACTAATGGGAGCTCTATTTTTTGTGTTTATTGGCAACTTGCTGGGCAATGCTATTATTGCTTTAGACAAGCAGAAAAAAATGGTCTACATCTACGCGCTCGGGATGTTTATTAGCGTCACATTCAACTTAATATTCATTCCCAAGTATTCTTATATGGCCACCTCTTGGGCCACTCTGGTGACTGAAGCAGCGGTGAATAGCGCTATGTTTTTCATAATCGTAAAAGAGATAAAATATTGGCCGACTGATGGGAAGTTTCTAAAAGCATTATTGGCGAGTTTGGTGATGGGCGCTGTTATTTATCTAAATCTTGATTGGAATATATTTATTTTAATGATTATGGGGGGCGCTGTTTATTTCGTTTTGATGTTTTTGTTGAAGGGTGTAACTGGGGAAGAAATAAAAATACTGCTTTTTAAAAAAGCAGAGTAAAAATGAGAAATTTTTTTTTCAACGTCTTATGTTTTTTGGCAGTTTTTGCGCCGTTTCAATTTGCCCTAAATATTGCTCCTGGTTTTGATGTGGCGGTTTTGAGAGTGGTAATAATTTTATTATTTGTTTTTGTTGTCATAAAGTCGCTGGCGGAAAAAAAACTGGTAATTCCCAATGATCAGCAATCAATACTGTTGATTGCTTTTTTTGTGGTCAATGCCTTTTCTTTATTCTTTGCAGATAATCTAGTTTTTGGAATAAGGAAAATATTGTTTCTAGCATCTATTTTCCCCCTGTATTTTATCTTGTCTGATAAACTTAATAACGATTTAACGGATAAAAAGTTGATAAAGTTTACCAAGCATCTTGTTTGGGGAGGGTTTTTGTCTTTGGTATTTGGTTTTTTTATTTTCTTGGGTCAGTTTGTCTTTGGAGTCGATGCCCTGTTTGGTTTTTATAAAAAAATAGGACCTTTGTTTTGGGGACAATCTCTTTCGGATAGCGTATTAAACTACCAAAGCTTTTTAGTTAATATTGGCGGAGCGGATTATTTCAGAATGGCATCGCTATTTCCCGATCCGCACAACTTCGCTTTATTTGCCGGGATGATTTCGTTTTTGTCATTGGCTTTATGTGTTTATTTTTTTAGAGAAAATAAAAAGCCCAAGATTAATTTTTACGGGATAGTGTCCTTGCTGGGTTTTGTGGCAGTATTTTTGTCATTTTCAAGGGCTGCCTACATTGCGTTGATCACGTCGCTTTTGATTTTTATGGCACTTGGGTTTAGAAACGTTTTTTTTCAAAAGATTAAAAGCTTTTTATTGTTGGGAATAATATTCTTGACGATGATTTTTGCACTTAGTCCCATTACTGGTCGTTTTTTGGATATTTTTTCCAGGGAAGATGGGTCAAATATTGGCAGGATCCAAATCCTAAAAGACGGGTTAAATATTTTTAAAGACAATATCTTGTTCGGGGTTGGTATTGGTAATGCCCCGTTACGCTACAATGAGGACATAGAATATCGCAATCCAACCAATAGCCACAACACTTATCTTGAAATAGCTATTGAAAACGGCATACTGGGATTGGTTTTGTGGGTTTGGTTGATTTTGGGGATGATTATCCGATTGATTATGATGTTTTTGGGCCGGGTTGGCGACAGACAAGAAGCTATGGTTTTGGGAGTCACATGCGCCTTGGTATTTTTCGCAATACATAGCCTGTTTGAGGTGTTTTTGTATTCCCCTATCAACTTATCCGTCTTGATGATTTTGATGGCCCTTGGGTCTGTTTTGTTGAACTTGGAGAGGTTTAAAAATAGTAACAATATCTAATATGTTTTTTATATATTCAATAATACTGCTTTTGCCCAGTTATTTAATCAGGTTTGAGATACTTGGATTAAAAACAAACCTGCTTGATGTATTGCTGATTGGTTTTTGCTTGCATTGGCTTTTCAAGAGAGCGGTTATTGAAAAACAAAGCCTTGCCAAGTCGTTCAAGTATGCATTGGTTGGTGTGAAAAAGTTTTTATTGCCGATAAGTCTTATTTTGATGGGACTTATTGCTTCTGTTTTCCAGTCTTCTGATGTGGCGATGAGTTTGGGGATTGTCAAAAGTTGGTTTATCTTGCCCATAGCCTTTTTCATTTTTGCATCTGATATTGTAAGAACAGAACAACAAAAATTAAACCTCATTAAAGCGTGGTTTTTGAGCGGATTGTTGATGGTGGTCTTGTCGGCGGTCTACTATTTCAATGGAGAGATGACTTATGATGACAGGCTTAAGGCCGTATTCTCATCCCCTAATCATTTAGCGATGTATCTCTCCCCAACATTGATTATCGG
>CAYHBU010000011.1:0-5174 GCA_964354925.1 uncultured Candidatus Saccharibacteria bacterium
TGTTGTTGTTGATGGAGGTTCTTCAGAATGGTTTATTGATAAAGTTAAAGCATTTAAAAATGTGAGGATAGTGATTGAACCTTCGCTAAAAATGGGCGAAAGCAGGAGGGAGGCGCTTAGAATAGCTATGGAAAAGAGCAGGGATAATGATGATGCATTGTTTTTGTGGGTAGAGCCTGAAAAAGAAGATTTAATTAAGAAAGAGTCTTTATTGGCAATGATTGAGCCATTAAAAAGTGGGGCTGCTGATGTAGTGGTCCCATCTAGGATGAGTAAGGATTCGTACCCAAAATTTCAGAAATGGATCGAGGAAAGGGCCAATAAGAGAGCTGGGCAGTTATTCGATGAATTAGAAAACGATAAATTATTTGATGCCGAAGTTGATTTGTGGTTCGGACCAAAAATGTTCAATAAAGAAGGAGCGCAATCATTTTTAGATTATAAGGGAGATTTGGATAAATGGGATTCTATAATAAAGCCGGTAATTGAAGCTCAGAAAGCTGGAAAAAACATAGCATCTGTCCCTGTTAATTTTGAATATCCGAAAGAACAACGAAAATATGAAGAAGGTAACAAGGTTTTTGATCAAAAAAGAATAGATCAGTATAAGCAAATATTAGTCGAGTTGGGAGACCAATATTGGGCCAATAAAGAAAAGTAGTTGTATGATAAAACTCATAAAATCAACATTCCACAATGAGGAAGATACCAAGGAAAAATTGGCTGATTTTATCAAGTCCGCCAAACAATTGAGCTTTGGGCCGGAGTGTGTAAAGTTTGAAAATAATTTTTCTAAATACCAGGGCAGGAAACATTGCATTTTCTTTAATAGCGGTAGCTCTGCTAATCTTGCGCTTATCCAGGCGTTGCTGAACACTGGCAAGATAAAAAAAGGAGACAAGGTCGGCTTTTCTGCTGTCACTTGGGCTACGAATGTGATGCCTTTGATCCAGCTTGGCCTCGACGTATCACCAATCGACATAGAAATAGAAACATTAAATGTTTCCAGTAAAAAGCTCATAGAATTTTTAGATAAAAATGAAATAAAAGCTTTGCTCTTGACCAATCTTCTCGGTTTTTGCGATGACATAGACAAAATAAAGAATGTTTGCAAGGAAAAAGATATTATTTTACTTGAGGATAATTGTGAATCTTTAGGTACGGTATATAAGGGTGAGAAATTGGGAAATTTTGGCCTTGCCGGCACCTTTTCTTTTTATGTCGGTCATCATATGTCTACCGTGGAAGGCGGAGCAGTTTGCACGGATGATGATAGGTTGGCATCGATGCTTAAAAAAGTCAGGGCTCATGGTTGGGATAGGAATTTAGACGATTCAAGGAGAAAAGAATTAATCGATAATCATGGCATCGAATCAGAATTTTACTCAAGATACACCTTCTATGATTTGGGATACAATCTTAGGCCGACAGAAATAAATGGATTTTTGGGAAACGTCCAACTCAAATATCTTGATGAAATCGTCGAAAAAAGGAAGGATAATTTCAATAAATTGTCTGGAGCCATTTATGGCCAAACAGACAATTATTTCCCTCTGAAGTCGCATCACATAGATGTCGTTTCAAATTTTGCCGTTCCGGTTGTTTGTAGGTCAAAAGAAATCAGGGATGATTTGATAAAGAAATGCGAAGGCAAGATAGAGGTGCGTCCGATTGTCGGCGGCGACATGACCAGCCAGCCATTTTTCAAAAAATATACTCCTAGCCATGATTTTGAATGTCCGAATGCCAAATTCGTCCACGAAAACGGATTGTATTTTGGCAATAATCCTGAATTAACAGAAGAAGAAATAACACAAATAAAAAATGTATTTTAACGATAAAAAAATATTATTGACCGGAGGAGCTGGATTTTTGGGTAGCTGCGTGAAAGAAGAGCTCATCAAAAAAGGTGCTCAGGAAGAAAATATTATCATTCCTCGCTCCAGAGAGTATGATTTGCGAGACAGGCACGTGTGTGACCAACTTACCCAGGACGCTGATTTAGTAATCCACTGTGCCGCTAAAGTCGGTGGCATAGGGTTTAACAAAGATCATCCTGGAGAGGCGTTTTATGACAATGCGATGATGGCGCTTAATTTAATAGAAGCTTCTAGGATGGCTGGTGTTGAAAAATTTGTTGGGATAGGCAGCGTATGCTCATATCCAAAATTTGCAAAGGTGCCATTCAGAGAAGAGGCATTGTGGCATGGATATCCTGAAGAAACCAATGGCCCTTATGGATTGGCCAAGAAAATGATGTTTGTTGCATCGCAGGCGTATAGTCAGCAATATGAGTTAAATGCAATACATTTATTGATGATAAATCTATATGGCCCGGGAGATAATTTCAATGATTTTAATTCGCATGTCATACCTGCTATAATTAAAAAGATTGATGAGGCAAAAAAAACCGACCCAAAATACATTGAAGCTTGGGGCACCGGCAAAGCAACCAGAGAATTTTTATATGTCCAAGATGCGGCTGAAGCCATAGTATTGGCTGCTGAAAAATATAATAAATCCGATCCGGTTAATTTGGGGTCGGGCATGGAAATATCCATAAAAAATCTAACTGAAAAGATTTGTAAATTTATGAATTTTGACGGAGAAATCCGTTGGGACGTTTCCAAGCCCGATGGTCAATTGAGGCGATGTCTCGATGTGTCAAAAGCCGAAAAAGAATTCGGATTTAAAGCAAAAACAGATTTTGATGCAGGACTAAAAAAAACCATCGAATGGTATTTAAAAAATTATTAGTTTGTTAAATTAAAATTATTATGGCAGAAATTAAAAATAACGAAGATAAAGAGTTTAATGCGGGAGAGAGGTTATATTTGGGGGCGACAAAAACTTTGCCAGAAAGCATAAAGGATCATTTCGATAGATATGAGTTTGCGAAAAAATATTTAATGACTGATTTTATTGTCTTGGATGCCGCTTGCGGCACTGGCTACGGCAGTGAAATCTTGGCAGATTCCGTAAAGAAGGTTGTGGGACTAGAAATAAACGATCATGCTTTGGAGTGGGGTAGGAGTCATCATCAAAAATCAAATATAGAATTCAAAAAGGCTGACCTAAATAATCCATTCGATTTGCCAGACAATTATTTTGATGCCGTTGTCTCTTTCGAGACATTGGAACATGTGGCTAATCAGGAAAATCTACTATCTGAATTTAAGAGGGTGTTAAAGCCCGGAGGTGTTTTGATAATTTCTTCTCCTGATAGGGAAATTATTACTGAAAAAGGTGGGGCGAATAATGAATTTCATATTAATGAGCTTTCTAAAAAGGAGTTTATAGTATTAATGAGAGATTATTTAAAGACTGAAGAGATTTTTGGGCAAACAAAATACAGAATACTTCCTTGGTATAAAAAATTAATAAAGGCAATCGCAAAATTAGATGTCTTTAAAATAAGAAGGAGAGTGGTAAAGCTTTTAAGGTTGGACTTCTTTTTCCACAGACGTCTTTCGCCAATGGGCTATTCTCCTATAGAAAAAACAGAATTTGATACACAAAATAACTATTTTGTTTTATTGATAGTGTGCCGCAAATAGATTGTAAATACTGTTCTAACAAAATGGAAAAAGTTGATTATTTGATAGTGGGAGCCGGTTTTGCAGGAAGCGTTTTAGCGGAGCGGCTTAATTCAATAGGTAAAAAAGTACTAGTCATCGACAAGAGGAATCATGTCGGTGGTAATTGCCATGATTACTATGATGAGTTTGGGGTTTTAGTGCATAAATATGGGCCTCATTATTTTAGAACCAACTTTGATGAAGTAAGGGATTACTTATCGTTATTTACCGATTGGAGACCATGCGAATACAGGATTCGTGCATCTGTTGGAGGTAAACTTTATACTTTTCCGATAAATAGAAATACCCTTAATGAATTTTTTGGAAAAAATCTGAGCACCGAAAAAGAGGTTGAAGATTTTTTGTTTTCCAAGAAGGAGGAAATTGATGATCCTAAAAATGCTGAAGAACAGGTCTTGTCTCTGGTAGGCAGAGAGATACATGAAGCATTCTTTAAGAATTATACGAAAAAGCAGTGGGGAGTTGATCCCAAGGAATTAGATGCTTCTGTGACTGCCAGGATACCAGTAAGATTTAATGATGATGATAGATATGTTGGCGATAAGTTTCAAGCGATGCCGTTAGAAGGTTATCATAAATTATTTGAGAAGATGCTGAATGGGATTGAAGTTTATCTTTCTACGGATTTCAAAGATATAAAAAATAAAATTTTTTACGATAGATTAATATATACAGGTCCAATAGATGAATTTTTTGATTATAAATATGGCAGGCTTCCATATAGGAGCCTCAATTTCAAATTCGATAATTATAATAAAGAATTTTATCAGGATTGGTCTCAGATAAATTATCCTAATGACAACGATTTTACTAGGATTGTAGAAATCAAGCATGCCACCGGTCAAAAAATAGCCAATACTACAATCACCAAAGAGTATCCTGTTTCAGATGGAGATCCCTTTTATCCGATTCCGGCAAAAGACAATTTCAAGCTATATTATAAATACAGGAATGATGCTGATGGTTTGAAGAATGTTTATTTTGTTGGCAGGTTGGCTCAATATAAATATTTAAATATGGATCAAGTGGTTAAAGAGGCGCTTGACCTTTTTGGATTGTTAAAAAATGGATAATAACTACATAAAAAAAGAAAAAGTTGCCGTTGTTATAGTTACTTTCAATAGGAAAAATCTCCTCAAAGAATGTCTGGAGGGAGTCCTTAATCAGACAAGGAAAATTGATAAGATTTTTATAATCGACAATAATTCCACTGATGGGACGTCTGATTTCTTGAAGCAAGAAGGGTTTTTGCGCAATGAACTGATATCGTATGAGAGGATGGAAAAGAATACTGGTTCTGCTGGTGGTTTCCACGAAGGAATCAAGAAAGCGTATAGGGGCAATTACGATTGGTTTTGGTTGATGGACGATGATGTAAAAATGAAAGAGGACGGACTTAGTAAACTTTTGAATTTTCAAGAAGTATCTTCGTGCATTCATGGAAGAAAAACCTACTTAGACGATAAATTTTTAGATTGGGAAGACTACATAGATGTGCCCACAGGGAAGACATTTGGGAGTCATGATGCTTATTTTTATAAATATGATAAAAGATTTGTGACGATTAATTTTGGG
>CAYHBU010000011.1:5184-13711 GCA_964354925.1 uncultured Candidatus Saccharibacteria bacterium
ATCGAGATATTGTCGGAAAAATAGGTTTGCCGGATAAGAGATTTTTCATAAAAGGCGATGATACTGTTTATGGATTTTTGGCTTCATTGCACACGAATGTTTTGTACGTCAATGAGGTAATTTTTTATAAATTGATTAGGCCTCAAAACAGCAAGACATTTTTAGGACGAGGAAGCGGAAGGTCGAACGATTTAATTTTGTATCATACGATCAGGAATAATTTTTTAATAGAAAAATATTTCAAATTAATTTATGAAGAAGAAAGGATAAATAGAAAAATTAATCATAAACCGATGATTATTGGGGCTGCCTTGCGTATGATGGTTGGTGTGGTTATTTATGATGATAAAAAAATAAAAAGATTAGGCATTATTTTAAAAGCCTTATTTGATGGATATCGGATGGCTAAAAATTTTAACTTGCCTAAAATAGAATTGTAATATGAAAATCGCTCTTATCGGGCCAGGGCTTATGCCCATCCCGCCTAAAAATTGGGGAGGAGTAGAAAACTTCATGTGGAGTTATTATTCGGTTTTGACTGGGTTGGGTCACAAGGTTGATATTTTCAATACTACCGATTTGGATTCTGTCGTAAAGCAAGTCAATGAAGGAGCTTATGATTTTGTGCACCTGCACTATGATTTGTATTCAAGATTTTTCACGAAACACTTGAAGATGCCATTTTGCACTACGAGTCATTATGGATATATACTCAAGCCTCAGAAATGGTCATTCGGATATAATGCTATCGATATCGACAATTTCAATGCGCCTGGGATAATAGCTTTATCTGACAAGATAAAGAAAAATTATATTGATAATGGATACGACGGCTGGATATCAGTATTGAAAGTCGGAGTGAAGGTGTCTGATTTTAAATTCAATGAAGAAAAGGGCAATGGGCGAGCCCTTTTTCTGGGAAAGATCGAGCCGAGGAAGCGTCAAACGTTTTTGGCGAAAAACCTAAAAGGAATGGTTGATATAGATTTTGCTGGACCGATAGTGGACCAAAATTTCCAAGAAAATGAAACTTGCCGTTATGTTGGCGTTTGGGATAGGCCATATTTATATGAGCATCTCACTGATTATAGCTGTCTGGTTTTATTGAGTGATGGCGAAGCTGCTCCAGCTGTAGTGCCAGAGGCTTTGGCTGCTGGTCTTAGCATTGTCGTTTCTGAAACGGCCAGCGCCAATTTAGATGATAAGGATTTCGTAACGATTTTGCCAGATGGGCTAGATGATGCAGATATCATAGTTGAGGCAATAAACAGTCAGATTAAGAATAATGATTCGATGCGGTCAGAAATAAGGAAGTACGCTGATGATAAATTTGATAATGACATCATCGTTGGCGAGTATCTGGATATGGCCAATAAATTCAAGGGCCACCCTTTTAAAAAATCAGAAAATAAATTTCCGACATTGATGCAGGCACCTGTTTATTGGTTGTCGCGATTTTATTTGTTTTGCAGCCACAATAGATTGTGTCGTTATGTATTAGATATTGTCAGGGGTAGAAATAAAATAAATGGAAAAAAATAAAAAAATAAAACTGCTTTTTTCTGAGCCGTCCAGCGATGTGGCGGGTGGAGTATCTCAGTATATCTTGTCTATTATCCGCTATTTGCCACGGGAAGAATTTGATATCCATTTGGCAATACCTGGTGACGGACCATTATTCGGCGTGCTGGCAGATCAAAATATTAAGTCACATAGTTTACCGGTCGATTATTCAATCTGGTCCTTTTTGACCAGCGTATTTAAGCTTAGAAAATTTTTAAAGAAAGAAAAGTTTGATATCATCCATCTACATACGGCCAAAGCCGGGTTCATCGGTAGTGTGGCCTCAGTAGGTCTGCCCAATAAAATTATTTATACTGGACACTGCTGGAGGTTTAAGCAAAAGGAATCATTTTTAAGTCGTTCATTGTATTATTATTTTGATAGATTTATCTGTTGGTCTGCTGACTTTGTGACAGTGCTTAGTGATTATGAATATGAATATGGCATTGATAGGAGATTAATCAATGCCAGCAACGCAAGGGTGGTCTCGATGTCTATCGATGCCAAGAGGTTTGATGGTGTCGATAAGCAAGTATCTGAAAACAAGAGAAAGGAATTTGGTATTCCTGAAGACGCTTTCGTCGTCGGCACTGTCGGCAGGATTGCCCTGCAAAAAGACCCCGAAACATTTGTCATGGTGGCGGCGGATTTGAAATCAAAAATAAGCAAGATTTATTTTTTATGGGTGGGGGATGGTGATTTGCGGGAGATGATGATAAGATTAGCCAAGGATTTAGGTGTCGACGATAGGCTCGTGATTACTGGTAGACAAGAATCAAGGAGTATCCCAGACCTATTATCAGCTATGGATATTTTTTTGTTCACTTCTAAGTTTGAGGGTTTGCCAATCAGTATTTTAGAGGCGATGGCAGCAAAAAGATTAATCGTGTCTACCGATGTAGATAGTATTCCTGATGTTGTTTTGGATGGAAAAACCGGTTGGACTTTCCATCCGGGAGATTATGAAAAGGCTTCTTCGATCATCAAGGAGGTGCACGATAATAGATCAAGATATGATGGAATTTCTAAGGCTGCTTTTGATTTGATCAATAAAGAATATTCTCCGGCAAGAAAAATGTCAGAGGAGTTTGACGGAATTTATAAAAAAGTTTTATTAATGTAATACAAAATGAAAATAATCTACTCAGGATTAAAATATGATTACTGCGATCCCAAAAGAGGATTGAGTTTCGAGCATGTCAATTTTTACGAAACATTGGCACGGATGGATGGAGTGGAAGTGATTTATTTCCCATATGAGAGATTGCTAGATGTTGGTCGAGATGCCATGAATCAAGAATTGCTTGAGTTGGTAAAAAAGGAGAAGCCGGATATTTTCTTTGCTGTAATGTTTACCGATGAATTGGATAAAAGTATTTTAGATGAGATTAAAAAGCATACTACAAGTTTGGCGTGGTTTTGCGATGATCATTGGAGATTTGACAATTACTCTAGATTTTATGCGCCTCATTTTTCTTGGGTTGCTACGACGTATTCGAAGGCACCAGAAAAGTATAAAAAAATAGGATATAACAATGCAATCCATAGCCAGTGGGGTTGCAATGATTTCATCTATAAGCCGATACATGATATTGATGCGCCAGTTGATTTTGAGTATGAAGTTTCTTTTGTGGGGCAAAAAAATTCAGCAAGAGAGAAGATTGTAAGCAAGATAAAGAGTGCTGGTATCAATATCCAAGCTTTTGGAAATGGCTGGGAGAATGGGCGAGTGACGCAACAGCAGATGATCGACATTTTTTGTCGCAGCAAGATAAATCTCAACTTGAATCCTCCCCAGTCAGGATATGATTTGAAATCTTTTGGTAGGTTGTTTTTTAGGAGGTCATCCAATAAGTATGTCCTAGATTTTTGGAATTTTTTCGGAAATATCGGGGAATGGTTTGGGAAAAGAGTGCCGATGATAAAGGCGCGGCCATTTGAGATATCCGGTTGCGGAGGGTTTGTGATATCGGGATTGGGCGATGGCATTGAAAATTACTATCAAGAAAACAAAGAAATGGCATTCTACAAAAATACCGATGATCTCATAGAAAAAATAAAATTTTACTCAACGAGCAGTGAGATAGACGCAATAAGAAAAGCAGGACATGAAAGAACAATCAAAGAGCACACCTACAAACAAAGATTTAATGATATTTTTAATAAAATCATAAAATAAAACACTTAAAGATGACTAATTTATATCTTTGGGCAAAAAACAATCTTTCTTCGTTGGAGAAGGTGAATAAAATTTTAATGATGGTTGCTCTGGCTTCTCTAGCGATTAGGAGCGGAAAGTTTTACGAAACTCACATACCCAAGCCGTTTGAGGTTTTATTCGTAGTTGTCCTTACCCTGACGATTGTCGATATAGTAAAAAACAATAAATTAAAAGAGCTGTGGAATTCTGTTTCTGGAAATATTCGGATTGCTCTAGGGGTTTTATTTTTTTCATCTATTATCGGTTGGTTGATTACCATTTTTTTCAAAGGAACGCCGATGGATTCTGCCATGACTCTTGAGTTCGGAAGATTCATCATTGCTCTTCTGATATTCATATTGGTGCTGTTTTATGCCAGGGAAGATAAAATGTCGTTGAAAAAATATTTTTATGCGCTTCTTTCTCCGGTTTTCTACATAATATTTTTGTTTTCTCCTGGCCTTGCCGCCTCTAACGACTTGGTGGTTGCAGGTAGATTTTTAGGATATACGAATAATTTCAATACGATCTCAAAGTTGATATTGATACCGGCATTGTTTTTTATTGCCTACTCTTTATTCGAGACAAAAAATAAATGGCTAAAAATCATTTATGTCCTTCTTTCCTCGGGAATGGTGGCGGTTTTGCTGTGGGCTGCATCGAGGGGGGCTCTGTTGGCTTTGGTTATTAGTTCGTTGGCAGTTTTTGCATTTTTTGTGGTAAAGAACCTCTCCTTTAAAGAGGTGGCAAAGGCCAGTGTCATCATTTTTAGCATATTCATCTTGGGATTTTTATTTGCCCCTCATTCTGGCAAGCAAGTTGTTCTAAACAGAGTATTAAATCAAGATACCTTGCAGACTAATTATTATGGCATTAAAGATGAATCATTGAGCGATATTTTTAAAAAATCAATTTCAAACAAAAATATCGTTGCCGATCCCGTCTCTTCCGGAAAGGATGGAAATCATCAATCTGAAATTAGCGAAAACGAGAAACCAGTTGTTTTTGAAACGAGAATGGTTATATGGCCGTTTGCCTTGAAGCAGGCACCGTATAATTTGTTTGGCAATGGGCCAGCATTTAATGTTTCGTATCCAGGGACGCCTATTTCTGGCGGTTCTCACAATAGTTTTATCCAAATATTTTTTGAAACAGGAATTTTGGGTTTCACTGCTTTTATCTATATCCTATTTAAAGTGGGACAGAATTTAAAAAATAATTTACAGCTAAATTTTAGCGTTGCCACCGTTGCGCTTAGTGGCATTCTTTTGTCGTTATTGATAGCATTGGCATTTGATGATAATGTGAAAACGTTTTGGTTTTGGGCTGTCATGGCAATTTCTCTTAATTTTAGCCTTAAAAATGATCCGGTAGATGCTAAGAATACCGATCCAATATTACAATGAGGATAAGCAAACAAAAGAAAATAGTTATTTTAGGGGGAGGTCCGGCTGGGATTGGTGCGGCTTGGCGCTTGAAAGAGTTGGGATTGGATTATTGGGAGATGTATGAAAAAGAGAATTTTTTGGGAGGATTATCTTCGAGTTTTGAAGATGATAAAGGATTTATCTGGGATGTCGGCGGACATATTTATTTTAGTAAGTCCGATTATTTTAATGATGTTTTTGACAAGATGATGAAGGGTCAGTTTTTCAAGAAAGAGCGTCATCAGTATATTTTTATTGATGGTAAATTCATGCCCTATCCTTTCCAAAATAATATCCGTCACTTAGATGCTCCCAAGGTTTTTGAATGTGTCCAAGGATTACTTAATCTGGATAAGACAAATTCTAAGCCTAAAAATTTCCATGAATTCAATCTTGCTTCAATGGGAGAAGGGATTTTTAAGCACTTTATGGGTCCTTATAATGAAAAAGTATGGTCTTGGCCGGCAAAAGATATGTCTTATGATTGGATTGGTGGACGGGTGAGTGTTGTTAATTTGGAGAAGGTGCTAGAGAATGTTATTTTGGGCAAAGATGAAGCAAGTTGGGGGCCGAATTATTATTTTAAATATCCAAAGCATGGTGGCTCTGGAGGATTTTGGGGAAGATTTGAAAAGTTTTTTGCCGATAATAATGTTAATTTCAATAAAGAGTTTGAAAAGGTTGACATTGATAATAAAAAAATATACTTAAAAGATAAAACTGTTGTAGATTATGATTGTCTGATTTCGACATTGCCATTAGATTTTTTTGTGTCCAAATCTAACCTGAGCAAAGACGTCAAAGATTCGACTAAAAAATTAGAACACAATTCCGGATACGTTATAGGCATTGGTGTCAAAGGGGGATTACCGGAAGAATTGAAAAATAAAGTCGCTCTCTATTTCCCAGAGAAAAAATACTTATTCCAAAGGATGACCGTTCAGAATTACTTTTCTGAGAATTTGGTTCCGGAGGGACATTGGGCACTAGCTTTCGAGGTATCGCATTCAAAAAAGAGAAAAATCACTCAAGAAGAGGCGGTTGAAAATGTGTTCAATTTTTTATTAGAAAGAAAATTTATAAAAAACAAAAAGCAGATAGTCAGCTTATTCAGCAAAAGCTTCAGTCATTTTTACCCTATTCCTACATTGAGTAGGGATAAGAATTTGATCAAAATCCAAAAAGAATTAAATAGGAATAATATACATTCAATCGGTCGTTTCGGCGCTTGGAGGTATGAGTCTGGCAATATGGACCATAGTTTCATTCAGGGTGTTGAAGCGATAAATAAAATAATTTCATGATTTCAAAAATAAAAAATTTCCCCATATTTCTATACCATTATATATTTGATGGATTGATTGATATTGGAATGATATTTAACCAGAGAAAAACACTGGGAAAATCATTTAATGAATGTCTTAGTATTTTTTATGATTATTTAAAGATAAATTTCTTATTCCTATTAAGCAAGATTTTTAAATTTAATCATAGCAAAAACAGTCCTATTAAGATTTTGGGTTATAAAATAAAGTTTTTTAATTACGAAGAGATAAGACTTTTATTTAGGGAGGTTTTTGTCCAGCAAACTTATCATTTTAAAACTAAAAATGATAAGCCGTTTATTATTGATTGTGGGGCGAATACGGGAATTTCTGTACTGTTTTTTAAAAAAATATATCCCAAATCAATAGTATTAGCCTTTGAACCTAACAAGGAAACATTTGATGTGCTGGAAGAGAATATAAAGTGCAACAACTTAGAGGATGTGACACTTGTTAATGCAGCCGTTTACAATAAAGAAGGAAGCCTCACATTCTATGTTGATAGCAAGGATGCTATGACGAGTGTTTACAATACCGTTGATAAAAAATGGCTTAAAGATACCGGAAATCAAGTTAAGGAAATTTTGGTGCCATGCGTTAAACTTTCAAATTTCATTGATAAAGAAGTGGACTTTTTTAAAATTGATATTGAGGGTGCTGAATATGAGGTTTTCCCTGAGGTCGAGGAAAAATTAATAATGATTAATAGAATCGGCATAGAATATCACTGTAGTAATGGCGATGATAGTAAGGGCCCCGATAAGTTATTGGACATACTGACAAGAAATGGATTTAAATATGTTATAACCGGATTTATCAACCCCCCCATATTCTATGATTGAAAATAAAGCATACGGAGGAATTATATATGCCTATAGGAGTAAATAAATCAAGTGAAATACATTATTCTTTGTAGTAGTGACAATGTTTTGTCTGTAAAAGGTGGCGGGAATGCCTGGACGATTTTGAAGTTATTGGAAAAGTTTTATGATGAAGAAAGGGGCGGATTGAAAGTGTTAGGCGTTTTTGCTGACGCGATAATTTATGATGCAAAAAGCTTGAAAAGCATCGATGAATGCATGAATTATAAAACAGAAGCCTATCTTGAAAGGGGAGAATTGCCATTTAAAAAAGGGTTAGGAATTGAATTGTCTAAAAAGATTATTGGTCCCAATAATTTAATTTATAAGTTTTTGGCACCGGCTTATTACCTTTTTCTATCGTTAAAAAGAAATTTTAGCGCAAAAAATAATTTAGCGAAATTGATTGATGAGTTAAGTATTAATGCCTCAGATGTCGTAATCCTTGATTGCCATGATCCCTTCGCGGCTTATTTTATAAACAAGGTGAAGATTCCTTGTCGCAAAGTGTCAGTGACACATAGCCACGAGATTGGAAGCCAAGCGTTGAATCTGGTAAGGGTAAGAAAAGGAATCAATCCTTTGGTGTAAAAAATTAATTTATTCATAGAAAAAGGTGGATATGAAAATAGCGAATTCGTATCTTTTCCAAGTAGGGGCGCCATGGACACGCTATTGGAAGACAGGCCGGATTTAGCCAGTATTTTAAAAGATAAAAAAGTGGAAATACTATATACTGGCATAATGACAAAATTCAAAAAGGATTTTGTGGCTGATTCGGATATGAAAAATAGAAACAAAAGATTATTGTTTGTCGGAAGATTGGTAGAAGAAAAAGGGTTTGATTTGGTATTGGAAGCGATGAAAATATTGAAAAATAGCGGATATGATATTTCTTTAGATGTTGTGGGGTTTGGAGACTTGGATCCGGTTAGGAAATTTGTGAGTGATAATGATTTGGGGAAAACTGTGTTTTTGCGGGGCGTTTTATCGCACGATGAAGTTTTGAAGCTGATGCTTGATGCTGATATTTTAGTTGCACCTCATAGAAAGTCAGTTTTTGATCTTGTTATGCTTGAAGCGATGCATGTTGGGTTGCCTATAGTTTCCACATCTGTCGGTGGAAATTTAGAGCTTATAAGATCTGAGAAA
>CAYHBU010000012.1:0-1583 GCA_964354925.1 uncultured Candidatus Saccharibacteria bacterium
CGGCATACGAGATTTGTCAGTGACTGGAGTTCAGACGTGTGCTCTTCCGATCTTCGTATCCGTAGTCAGAAGCTACATCCTTTAAAACTTTCCTAATTTTTTCCCAATATTTTTGATCTTCGGGCAAAATGTCACAAGTGCCTTTTGGCGCCTGGAAACCTTTTTTTGAGGATTTTTTAGCCATTTGTTTAAATTTATTATATCTAAAAATTCTGGCGGATTATGCGCCGGATATTTTTATTAAAAATCATATATCTCAAATTGATTAAATGGAAAAGCGCGAATCCAGGCCTTACCGACTATGAAATCGCGATTGAGTACTCCCCAAGCTCTTGAATCGGAGCTTGCGTCCCTATTATCGCCCAACACGAAATACTCGTCCTCTCTCAGCGTCACTTCCTGATCATTGCTAGTATATTCATTGATATAAGTCGTTTCATCGAGCAAAAATCCTTCTGGGCTATCAGCATTCTTGATATACACTTTCCCCTCCTTGATCATCACCGTCTCGCCGGGTAATCCGATAATCCTCTTTATGTAGTAATCTTTAGGATTTAAAGGATATTTAAATACTATGACCTGACCACGCTGAGGGTCGCCAATTCTATAACTGGCTTCATCGATAATTAAATAGTCGCCATTAGCGAAATTGGGCTCCATGCTAGCGCCTAGCACAAAAAACGGTTGAACTAAAAAATACCTCACAGGCAAAATCACTGCCAGAGAAATGATGACAACCTTTATAATCTCCCAAAAGCCCAACAGGGCCTGTTTAAATATAGAGTCGCTCATGATAGGTCATATAATATCATAAAATCATTGCCAAAGCAAGTAATGGCGTATCGTCAAAAGCTTGATTTTAAGCCGTTTCAGAGATTGGAATCTCAAACCAAAATACACTGCCTTCGCCTTCTTTGCTTCGAAATCCGATACTCCCACTGTGTTGTTCAATAAAAAACTTAGCGATATACAGAGCCAAGCCCGAGGAGTCCTGTTTCATCACGCCAGCATTGGTCGCTCTGAAAAAACGAGAAAATATATTGAGTTGGTCATCTTTGGGTATGCCGACTCCAGAATCAGACACTTCCACCCTAACCTTGTTGTCAGTCCTAAACAAAGAAACCGATATCTTACCACCATTAGGAGTATAGGCCACTGCATTTTCCAGGAAAGCATCAATCACGCTCCTAATCTTATTGGCATCCATCGTCACAGGACCAATACCCTTTAGCTCCTCATCATAACTGATTTTGACGTCTTTCGTTAAAGCTTGTCTTTTGTAGACACCAACTACAGAAGCTACCAGTCCCTCAATCGAAGCAGGTTGCTTAGAAGTCATTGTATGTCCCTCTTCTATGTCCACCGCCGTCAACATTTGACCGATTCTTTTTACGACCTCTAAATCAGCATCTAATGTTATGCTGATGAATTTTTTCTGGTCCTCTTTCAATTCTCCCAGTCCTCCAGTAAGCAGTGTTTCAAGATTCCACCTGATAGCATTGAGCGGTGTTCTCAGTTGATGAGAGACAATGTCGATGAATTTAGCACGGATCTTGTTTAGTTCCTCAATCTTGGCTTCTATC
>CAYHBU010000012.1:1593-13217 GCA_964354925.1 uncultured Candidatus Saccharibacteria bacterium
GACCAATCCCATCATACCGACAACTCTTCCATCCTTGATGCTAGGTATCAAGTCAAATTCCCCAATTTTACACTCCCCGCGCTTTGTGCATAATCGCAGTTGGTATGATTTTGGAACCTGCCCTCTCAAAGCCTCTTCGAGCATTGTCATCGCCAAAACCTTATCGCTTGGGTCAATAAACTCCATCAAACCTTTTTCCCTTAAATCATCTCTAATAAATCCCATCATATTCAAAAAGGCGTCATTGCTGGATTTGATGATTCCGTCGGGATCTATAACTATCACCCCCTCCAGTGATTCATTGACCAATTTATTGAATCTTTGCTCTAATTCTGAAACTTCAGTAGTGCGTTGCTCAAGGGCTGTGGCCATTTCGTTAAATCCATCTACTAACTCGCTCATTTCTGCTCCATATTTTATTTCTTTGACCCTTACATCTAACTGCCCCCGTCCAATCAACTTAAAAGCATCCATCAATATTCGTATTGGTTTTGCGATGAGATTGCCACCAATAAACCAAGCTATGAATATCGAAAAAATAGCAGTTAGGATTAAAAGCAGAATATTCCTTGAGAATATTTCTTCCGCCTCCTTAAAAGCCGACATTGCCGGGATACCAACAGCCAAAAAGATATATCTATCTTTGTCCAGCACCGCTAATGATTTGACGGCAAACAATCTCTCGATATCATCAATAGCTATCTCTTTATAAGTTCCGGCTTGTTTTTCCGCTAAAATCCTCTTAACAATAGGAGCTTCTGGGAAGGTTTTCCCCACATACTTTTCCGGCTCTGGATACCTGGAAAGCACTGTGCCACTGCCATCTACCATCAGCAATATCGCATCTGATTGCACGCTAGCAGCCGCAAATATTTCATTGAGCCAAGCCAAATCAAGGCTGACAAAAACAACTGATTTTACATTATCACCTTCATCTAAGACTGGCCTTGCAAATACGAGTACCGCCTTATTAGTTATGCGACCTATCTGATAGTCGCCAATTGAAAAATCCTTTGTCGCAATCGCTTGCTGGAAGTACGATCTATCGGCGACATTGACCCGACTCTCTAATGGAGTAGCACTACAAACAATATTCCCCTTTATATCAACGACACCAAAATTAGCATATCTG
Organism: uncultured Candidatus Saccharibacteria bacterium; assembly: GCA_964354925.1. Classification (GTDB taxonomy): domain Bacteria; phylum Patescibacteriota; class Minisyncoccia; order GWC2-36-17; family GWC2-36-17; genus GWC2-36-17. Next base: position 2,726 of record CAYHBU010000012.1, read on the forward strand.
GTATTATACCTAATCAGTCTGGAAAACAGCTTGCTACACTCTGGCAATTCAGGGTCATTCACGACTTCATCATATTGAGCAAGAAGACTAGAAACTCTTTTCGCCTGATCAACGATATTGTCTTTTTCAGCGATAGTATAATCTAATAAATCGTTAGCATTTTTTTCCGATTCTCTCGTAGATATCTCCCTCGCCTCTGAACCGGCCAAATTAATCAATATCAAAGCTGGCAAAACTGCGACCACTACCAACAAAACTAATCTCCAGCGAAAATTCAATAAAGATAAGTAGCGCATTTGTATCAAGTTAACTACAGTATGGATTTTATCCATTATATCATTTTAAAAAACCAAAAAGAAGATTCCGTCAAATAAATCCTAGTAATTCGGTATAGCCAACAAATGCAATCGCGGTATAATATATTTATGAAAAAACTTGTTAAGATCATCTTGATTTCAATGATTGCTCTGATAGCTATTTTTGCCATGACAAAAATAGCTATTTCTTACATCGATCATGCACCTACATCATCGCCAGAAAACGCACACACTTTCACAGTCAAAAAGCGTGGCGCTATCAGTACAATCCTCCTGACAACTCTAAATAGCTCCCCCGACCAAGAAATACTTCCGGAAAAAATCAATTTCTTGATACTGGGCAACCCCGGAGAAGGCAATAACGCCCCAAATCTGACGGACACCATCATACTCGCATCACTCAAACCGCAAGACGGCAAGCTTTTTGTCTTTTCAATTCCCAGGGACCTGTATGTCCGAATTGGTGATTCTCAAAATTTTGCAAAAATAAACTCCCTTTATGAACTAGGCAATAATCACAGCCCTCAATCTCCCGCAAACCATATAATCAAGTCCGTAGAAAAAATAAGTAACGAAAAAATCAATTACTTTTTCACGATTGATCTGCCAGCAATCAAAAAAATTGTAGACGACCTAAATGGACTCAATGTGAACGTCTCCCAGACAGTGAATGACCCTAAATTTCCAACCGCTAATAACGGCCATGAAAGATTCCACGTGGAGAAAGGCTGGAGATATTTTGACGGAGAAACAACATTGAAATACCTCCGCACCAGGCACTCGCTCAATGGAGACTTTGATCGTATGCAACGACAGCAAGACATCGTCGAGGCATTCCGTAAAAAGATATTCGGACTTAATATCATCTGGGATTTCCCGAAAATATTGAGGATACTTTCTGAACTCGACAATCACATCGCTACCAATATGGACATCACCGCAGAAGCAAAACCTCTCTACAAAACGATCAAAAATATTCCACAAGAAAATCTAATTTATAGGGTAATAGACGCCTCAAATGGCAATAGCCTCGTCACGACCACCAACATTCAGCTGGCAAATGGCGTGACAGCCTCTATTGTCCAGCCGAAAGGTGGCCTTGAAAACTACGGGGAAATTCAAGAATTCATCAATAATACTCTGCAAAAAAATTAATCTGCTACCAAGCCACAGAGCAAAACTAACAAAACTATCGGCTGATTCATGAATAAAAAGCCTAGGACTTAACAATCAAATAGATACTTATTTAAATACCGGAAGTCCTGCTATGACGTCAAAGTTGCATACCCAAAAAGAGGGTAGTATAATTCCTATGGATAAGGCAAATGGATCCCCAATTCATTTGAGAGGCTCGACGGAATTTCAGGCTTTGTTTATAATATAGAGACATAACAAATTAACTTTTTAAAAATATGGAAAACAGGGAATATCTAACAGCAGAATTAGCATCAGAAATCGCAAACAACAAGGCTATGCTCAACGACACGCACGAGGACAACTGCCCCGTACACAATATCGAGCTCACTGAGGGATTTTGCGAATTCTGCCAAGTCTGCTATTCTTGCAAGTAATACAAGCTTAATAGCTTAGAAGCTCAAAAGTGTTATTCTTTTCAGCTTTTCAGCTTTTCAGCTTTTCAGCTTTTTGTGACCAAACTAATCATCGGACTAGGAAATCCAGGAGAAGAATACGCAACAACCCGGCATAATGCCGGGTTTATATTCGTGGATTACTTTATAAAAAAACATAAGTTCGACAAACCTGCTCTCAAAGACAAGCTGCTCGCAGAAATATCCGAAGGCAATATCCTGAGCTCGTCGAAAGGGAAAATAGTAAAAACTAAAATCATCCTGGCAAAGCCCCAGACTTTCATGAATAAATCCGGCCAATCCGCAGCCTTGATTGCCAAATTCTATAAAATAAAACCAAAAGACATTATCGTCGCCCATGACGACTCCGATCTGGTATTCGGCCAGACTAAAAATTCCTTCAATCGATCCTCTGCCGGACATAAAGGCATAGAATCAATCTTCAAAACTCTGAAAACCGAAGAAATCTGGCGCACTCGCATCGGCATCCAACCAAGCGCCAAAAAACACGTCCCCGCTGCCGACCTCGTCCTTCGTAAATTCACTCCGAGCGAACAAAAAGAGCTCCCAAAAATCTTCAAAGGACTGCTAGAGAAAATGGAACAGATACTTAAATAATAAAAAACCGCCTCGAGGCGGTTTTTTATTATTTCAATGAAATTCTACTTGATTGGCAACAAAACAAAAACCTTCGTCCCTTTATTTTCCCCTGACTCGAACCAAATCCTCCCACCAAGAAGATTGATATATTGTTGGGCAATATAAAGTCCGAGACCTACGCCAATGATATTAATGGAATCGATATTGCGACCCCGGAAAAATTTAGTAAAAATCAAAGCTTGTTGCTCCTCCGGTATGCCAACACCGTTATCCGACACGATAATCATTATATCTTCAGCTTGTATCGTTAATTCAATATTGATCTTACTTTTTTCCGGACTATACAAAACGGCATTTTCCACTATCTCATAAATTGCCTTGCTCAATAATTTTTGATCCGTTTCAATGCTGGCCGAAGCAGACACCAGTGGCATTGCCAACTCGATTCCTTTTTCTTTCAATTTTAATTCTAGTGATTTTTCCAGCTCTTCAAACACATCTGTTATCCGCATTGGTTTATTTTGAAGAACAATCATACCCTGATCGATAGCCGAAACATCTATCAATTCATTGGCGAGTTTTTGCACACTTTGGAGTGATTTATAAGCCACCAAAGCTCCTTCTCTTATCTTCTTTATGCTTTTTTCATGGATTGCCGATTCCAGATTCCAAAGTGCCCTGCTCACTGGAGTCCTCAATTGGTGAGAAGCATAGGCAAAATCAGATTTTATCATCTGCGCTTCATTTTCTTTGGTGGCATTTCTAACGATGATAATAACACCCGATATATTATCATTATAGAAAATCGGTGCTGCAGTATCACCAACCGGTACTTCTTTCTTGTCTTTAGTTATCAAAATCATATTATCATCCATCTGCATTGGCTTGCCATAAAGCAGAACTTCTTCTATAAACGCAACATCTTCTTTTCTGTCATTTTTTCTGATTAATTTTATAATTTCACGAAATGGCTTGCCCACAGCCTCTTGTTCGCTATAACCGCTAATTTCTGACATAGCTTTATTCCATAACACAATAGTCCAATTGCGATCTATCGCCATCACGCCATCGCCGATACTCCCAAGAAATATTTTTTCCTTTCTCCTGTAATCATTCAATACATGAATTATTTTAAATATCAAATATGCCACTAAACTATTGATAATAAAAATAATGCTGTAAAAAATACTTGCCTCTATTAAATGTTTACTTCTTAAGGCAAAGGATTTTTTTGCCGATCTTTCCACTAAAATGCCTACATTGTATTCCGGTATGCTTTTATAACCAACCAAAACTTCTTCGCTTGCCTGGCTGTCAAAATATTCTTCCGTCCCGTCTTTTCCCTTTAAAACATTTTGCACTGCTGGTTTGGCAGAAAAATCAATGATATCATCCTGGGACAAATATTGTGTATGACCAATAACTTTGCCGTTTTTATCCACAAAATATATCACACAATCAAATTCAGAGCCTATTTTTTTCGCCCATTCATTAAATATATCTAACTTAACCTGCAAACCCAAAACACCAATCTCTTCTCCAGTATCATCTTTAATGGGAATCGCCACCGTCACAACATTATATTGCGGCAAAGATGTTCTCCTGTAGACTCCTGAAACGTACGGTTGCCAATTCTTAGTCGCTCCTTTATACCAATCTCGAAAAGAAAAGTCCTTGCCGATATTTTCAGGGGAATCCGGCATAATAACCAGAGACACTCCAAAAATATCCGTGATAAAAATTCTATCAATAAACGAAAACTCTTTTGTAATATCATCAATGACGACTGATAATTGCTTTGCATTGCCGTCTTTGAGATAAGATCGAACCAATGGTCTAACAGCAATAGACTTTCCAATATCAACCATATGATCCAAACGCTCTTTTACTGCCTGCGATGTCAAGCCAACAACCATTTCTTTTCTAGTATGAGCAAGATCAGTCATGTCTTCATATTCTCTCCCAATACTATATGCGCCAATCAATACAACTGGCACAACAATAATCACAACAATAACAAAATGCACGAGATAATCACTTTTTTTATTAAGCCGTAAAAATGCTTTATCAATAATCCAGTCAATAAGTTTATTCAACATACTTATTTTACAAAAATAATATTTTATAGTATAACATATAAATCAAAAATGACGTCAAATAAATCCACAGAATATTTTATCGCGTCACTCGACCCCTTCTTTTTGGACAAAGGGGAAATTTGGTTTTCTGAAAATCGCCACAAGATCAAAACTCAAGCTCTATCAAGTATCTGGTGGCAAGAAAATATCCTGTTTTTTGAAAAAGATTCTTCAATAAGCCCATCAGAATTCATGCGAAAAATATCCGATATGGGATACGAGAAAGTCCAGACTGTCGCAAGCCCGGGAGAATTCACCAGTCGCGGAGGCATCATAGACATATTCCCGACAAACACAACTCAGGCGATAAGACTGGATTTTTTTGGCAATCGCATAGAAAACATCTTGCCTCTTGGCGATCAAATGAGTGACGATTTGCGCCTGAAAATACTAAACAAAAAAATAAAAGCGCAGGAAGACTACAAAGACCAAGCTAAAAAATTCAAGATTGACGATTTCATCGTGCACATAGATCATGGCATCGGCATACTAAAAGAAATTTTAGCGCCAAATGAGAATGAAAAATACTTCGTGCTCGAATACGCCTCTCCAAAAGGAGGCAAATTCCCGGATAAATTATACGTGCCATTTGAGCAGTCCAAAAAACTCTCTCTTTATATCGGCTTTGATGAGCCGTCTATCCACAGGCTAGGATCGGAAATCTGGCTCAAAACAAAATACCGCATCAAAGAAGACGTGGAAAAAATGGCACGCGAACTTTTGGATGTTTATGCTAAAAGAGAACTCGCTTCGCGCCCCCCTCATCACCTAGGCAGTGACATGGAAAAATCTTTTGAAAATCAATTCAAATACTTGGAAACATCTGATCAACAAAAAGCCATCGATGACATCAAAAAAGACTTAATTAAAAATGAGCCTATGGATAGACTTATTTGCGGAGATGTCGGGTTTGGCAAAACAGAAGTCGCCGCTCGCGCCGCTTTTATTTCCGTCGCAAGCGACAAGCAAGTCGCCCTGCTTTGTCCGACCACCATCCTGGCCGACCAACACTACGAAACTTTTTGCGAAAGATTCAAAAATTTCCCCGTCAAAATCGCCCTGCTGTCTCGTATGGAATCGAAAGAAAATCAGCAAAAAAATATAGATGGCATTAAAAATGGCGCCATAGATATCGTTATCGGCACTCATCGCCTGCTATCCAAGGATATCAATTTCAAAAACCTTGGACTTTTAATAATCGATGAAGAACAAAGATTCGGCGTCAAACAAAAAGAAAAGTTTAAACAACTCAGAGAAAATATTGATATTCTAAGCATGTCCGCCACCCCTATCCCGCGCACAATGTATCTGTCTCTGTCGGGTCTTCGCAAGATTAGCCTCATTCAAACTCCTCCGCCCGGCAGAAAAGCTGTTAAAACGCAAGTATTGCCCTATAGCGAAGATATAATAAAAGAAGCGATAAATCATGAACTAAAAAGACACGGGCAGATATTCTTCCTATACAACCGCGTCCAAACTATCCAGGCCGAATATGCGCGTCTCAAAGACTTAATCCCCGATCTAAACATTGCCATCGCCCATGGCCGGATGAGCGAAGGACAGCTTAGAAAAATTATTCACGATTTCCGCGATAAAAAATATGACTGTCTACTCGCCACTACCATCATCGAAAATGGCCTTGACCTGCCCAATGCCAATACCCTAATAGTGGCCAATGCGTCGCGACTGGGCCTTGCCCAAAGCCATCAACTCAGAGGCCGAATAGGCCGATCGGATAAGACCGCCTTTGCCTATTTCCTATACAACGAAAAGGAACTAAAAGATGTGGCCAAAGAACGCCTAGAAGCTTTGGCCGATGCCACCGAACTTGGCGACGGTTGGAAAATCGCCGAACGCGATCTGGAGATCCGCGGCGCCGGAAACATCCTTGGCAAAGCACAAAGCGGTAGCATGAACAAAGTTGGCCTTAATCTCTATTGCCAGATATTATCAGAGGCAGTAGAAAGACTGCGCTCTGACAGCAAATAACACCCCAAGGTGTGGCATTATTTAAGTTTATCTAGCTTCATTTTTTTCTATCTTAAAATCAACTTTTTTTTCTTTCAAAAAAACTTCCAGTTTCTTGAGATCCGATTCAGTCATATTCGGGAACGACAGCTTCAATACTCCTCTTTCTTTTTCGGCTTGGCAAAACATATAATTCTCCCCTAGAAAATCGTTGATACTATAAAAAACGATATCGGTGATATTCTCTAAGCCTATTTTTACAAAAACCCTTGTCTCTTCCTTCTGTTCCGCTCTTTTTTCTGATCGTTCAATCGTTTCTCGATGGGATTTTTCTGCTTCTTTATCTTTTTTAAATTTTTGGAAATCAATTATTTTTTCACTCATATGATTAATTTATAATAATGTCGCTCCAAGAGCTTGATCATTTTTCCCAAGCTTGATCATCACAATCGGCATCTTCCTTGCCAATGGCAATACTATATAGTCTATGACATTTTTCTTGATCCTAGCAACAACTCCTACGATACTCCTCCCCCACAACCCACACCCTCCCCTCTCCATCTCCTATTTCTTATCTACTTTTGGTCGTATTTTTTCAAAAAGCTTATGTTGTGTGATAAGATGATTGAATATTTAATCATAGACATACATCCACCAGACGTGATTACTGACATAAAATTTTTAAACGCTTTCAATAGGATTATTCCTGGAGGGGTTCAGACTTTTGAAAAACTAAAAAATCATTTTGGTGACTTTGAAAAAGCGTGGTCAGTAAACAGTCACAGCCTCCTCTGCCTGGGGCTATCAAAAGAAATATCAGCTCGGATTATTGCCGAAAGAGAAAAAATGGACCCCGACAAGGAATGGGAAAAACTAGAAAATGAAAATATAAGAATATTATCACGAGAAGACGATGATTATCCGGATATTCTGAGAGAAGTTCCCCAACCGCCTTTTGCTCTATATGTAAGAGGCGCCCTGCCCTCAAAAACAGACGTTGCCATATCCATAGTCGGATCGCGAAAATATACCGCGTACGGGAAACAAGCATGTGAAAAAATAGTCACTGGTCTTGCTGGCTATGGAATCACTGTAATCTCTGGACTTGCGCTTGGCATAGATGCCATCGCCCACAAATCAGCGCTTGATGCCGGAGGAAAAACGATAGCCATTTTAGGCACTGGCATAGACGACAAAAGCATTTATCCAGCGCAAAATTTCCAACTAGCGAAAGAGATTATTAAAAATAACGGGGCACTGATATCAGAATTTGCTCCAGGGACTCCAGCTCTGCCATATCATTTTCCCATGCGAAATCGCATAATATCAGGGCTTTCAAAGGGAGTCGTTATAATTGAAGCCTCTGAAAAAAGCGGGTCATTGATTACGGCAAATCTGGCACTCGAGCAAAACAAAGACGTCTTCGCAGTGCCTGGACCGATACATTCAGAAAGCTCGAAGGGGACAAATCACCTGATCAAACAGGGGGCAAAATTAACCACATCTGCCGATGACATATTAGAAGAAATTGCTCCGCAAATATTAAACGATCAAACCTCCAAAATACAGGGCGTGATGCGCTTGCCAGATTTATCAGAAGAAGAAAATAATCTATTAAAAATTCTTTCAAACGGAGAGGAGGAGCTTGACCAAATCTTAAAAACTGCTAATATCCCCGCCAATCGTTTCAATTCCATTTTGACAATGCTGGAGATAAAAGGGATAATTAAAAATCAAAATGGAAAAATTTATAAAATATAGTACCGATATCACGATCAAAACAAATCCCAATATCTAATCACTGATAGAACATCCAATAACTAAATTTCAATAATCAAATTTAGTATTAGGATTCTTATTAGGAATTAGGGTTTAGAAATTAGAAATTTTAATATTATTCATATGTCACTAGTATAGCCAAGAGAAATCGTATGAAACTCATCATCGTAGAGTCTCCGACAAAAACAAAAACCGTATCAAAATACCTCAAGGGCGACTATGTCGTTCGCGCTAGCGTTGGACACATTCGCGACCTGCCAAAAAGCAACAAAAAAGCGATTGATATCCCTGGCGGATTCATCCCTCACTACGAAATATCCAAGGGCAAAGAGAAAGTCGTTGCAGAATTGAGAGAACTCGCCAAAGAGGCTGATGAAGTGATATTGGCCACCGATCCCGATCGTGAAGGAGAGGCGATTTCTTGGCACATCAAAGAAGCCTGTGGACTTAAAAAACCTAAACGCATTGTTTTTCATGAAATCACTGAAAGCGCCGTCAAAGAAGCGATGAAGCACCCACGCGAAATCGATGCCAACCTGGTGAAAGCCCAGGAGGCTCGTCGCGTCTTGGATAGATTGGTCGGATATGATTTGAGTGGCCTTATCTGGAAAAAGGTTCGCTATGGCCTCTCTGCTGGACGAGTCCAATCTCCCGCTCTGCGCATCATAATGGAACGCGAGAGAGAAATCCGCGCTTTCGTGCCAGAAAATTATTGGGTGATATCCGGAGAATTCGAGACAGAAGGAAAAGATAAGATCACACTGACCTGCGAAGAAGAGCCAAAAGACGAGAAAGAAACAAATCGCATTTTAGAAGCTGCAAAATCCAATCCTTGGCACATAATAGAAATCAAGCAGAGCGAAACAAAGCGCTCTCCGCGCGCGCCATTCACCACCTCCACTCTCCAACAAGCAGCTAGCTCTCGACTCGGATATTCGCCATCACGCACCATGGGCGTTGCCCAAAAGTTATACGAACAAGGCTTCATCACATATATGAGAACTGATAGTGTAAATGTTAGCAAAGAAGCCTTACCCCAGATTTACAACACTATAGAGAAGCAGTATGGAAAAGAATATTTATTGCCACGCACATACACATCGAAAAGCAAGAACGCACAAGAAGCTCACGAAGCGGTCCGTCCTACTAATTTCTCCTTGAAATCTGCTGGCAATAATGATGAGCAAAAAAGATTATACAAGCTCATCTGGGAAAGAACCGTCTCATCGCAGATGGCAGATGCTAAAATGTTAAAAACTAAGGTATCCGCCAACATAAACAAACAAACAACTGACAACAAACAACTGACAACAATTCCGAATTTTTCTGTCATCGGAAGCATGACTATTTTTAATGGTTGGCTCGCAGCGGATACTGACGCTCAAGGCGAAGAAGTCCAGATTCCGAAACTTTCAGAAAATGAATCTCTGAAATTATTGAATATTGAAGGCCAAGGGAAACAAACCGAACCGCCCGGCAGATACACTGAAGCAGGACTCGTCAAAGAGTTGGAAAAAAGAGAAATCGGCAGACCATCAACTTATGCCTCAATCATTAAAACGATTATTGACCGAGGATATGTGACCAAAGAAGGCAAAACCCTCCACCCGACAGACACTGGAGATGTGGTCAGCACATTTTTAGAAAATAATTTTTCAGAATACATCAGCGATTCCTTTACTGCGGAAATGGAAAACAAGTTAGATGAAATCGCTGACGGGAAAAGACAATATGAAAAGATGCTGAAAGATTTCTATGGACCATTCTTGAAAGAAGTCAAAGCCAAGGATAAGTCCACGGAAAAACTGACCAACCTTGGAGAAGCAGACCCCAAATTCAAGTGTCCGATTTGCGACGGACCAATGGTTATCAAATTGGCAAAGACCGGTAAATTTTTAAGTTGCGCTAAATTCCCAGAATGTACCGGCGCCAGAAAAATAGATGGCACAGAATTGGAGGGCCCGAAAGAAACCGGGGAAATCTGTCCGGAATGTAAAACTGGAAAACTCATCGAACGCGAAGGAAGATTCGGGAAATTCATTTCTTGCATCAATTATCCCAAATGCAAATTCATCAAGAAAAGCGCCGAGGAAGAAGCCAA
>CAYHBU010000013.1:0-13128 GCA_964354925.1 uncultured Candidatus Saccharibacteria bacterium
TCCGGCCTAGGCCTCAAAATAAAATCAGGGGTTTTCACCCCTATTCTTTTGTGCTAGTTTGATTGTAAAGTTCTTTGCCAGGATGCATCATGGATCTGCTGTACTTTGAAATCATTTTCAAAGAACTCACCGTCCATAACGGCAATATGGAGACCCGCCTTCGGGATATGGTAGTCCGTTCACGGGGAATCTGCGAGATCGGCGGGTGTAGCGCAGTCAATTTCGAATCGGCTAATGAAGATGTCGGCACGATTTTTCTCCGGTCGGAGACGATCGGGGAGAGTACGCATTGTTTCCGATGGGATGATGAAAAAGGCCGGTGGGATGACATGGGAAGAATCCTACTATCCAATGAATGGAGTAATCATTATTTCAAGAATAATTGGGAAAATTGCGGAATAATTTTTCCGAACGGAGAGACTAGGCGTCTGAAGGATATATTCTCCGAATGCCTCGGCGATCGCTATGACGGACTGGCTTTCGTCGGCAAGGGAAGATACGACGGTGAAAATTTTCTGATCCGGCTGGATATGGAAACCCCGCTTCTTAATTTTTTCGACAATCAGCGCTGTGAAAGATTCGACAAGGAGGACGATGAATGGAAATATTGGGGAATGCTCGTGAAGAAAGTCAATAAAAAGAAATGATACAGCCCCTTTGAAAAGGGGCTTTTCTACGCCGGTTTTCATGGGTGCGACGGCATATTCTATTGACATTTAGTCAGTAGTATGCTATAATATATTTAACATCCTGAAAAGGGTGGTTGTAACTTAAAATCGCCTTGGGCTTAAAGCTCTTGGCAAAAAGAGGTGGACCATGGATATCATCGCCAACCTGAAGTTCGCCGCACTGTCGTTGCTGGACCAGTTCCGCGTCCGGAAGGGCCGGAAGCCCTTGTCGGAGATCGTGCCGGCCAAGCAGTTGGCGCCGCTCATCGAGCGGTTGAACCTGCCGGAGCTGCCGTCCGCGGTCGAGTTGTTCGCGCGCGGTATGACGGCCGAGCAGTTCGTGACCCACGTGATCAGCCCGAAGTACCTTAAGGGCGTGATGGGAAATCGCAGGGTGGTGAGCCGCCGCGTCGTCAACAAGATCGTCGCCTACTACGGCGTCGCTCCCATCCAGGGCTATCTCAAGCCCGCGGCCTGCGATCCGCGCTTCGACAAGAAGCGCAACCGGCACTCGATGCTGGTGGTCGCCATCGCCTAATCCTCACCAAATCCAGGACTTCGGTTCTGGTATCGGGCCACGCGCGTGCGTGGCCCCATTTTTTCAGAAAAAAAGAAAACGGAGGGCATATGATCGATAAGCTGGTCAAGCTCGGCGTTCTTGCTGCAATCGCGCTGTGGGTGGTGATCGTGGTCTTCGGATCCGTCATCCTGCAGCTCGCGGCCATCTCGGCCTCGCTGTGCCTGGGCGGAATCTACTTCCTCATCCGTTACGCGCGGAAGGAGAAGCCGATCGGCCTGGACGACCACCGCTCGAAGGTCGGAGAGGAACTAGACCGGATTCTGGGGAAGAAGTCCTAGGACCGGCGCAACCCCCGGCAGAGTAACATCTGCCGGGGGAAATTTTTTTCTATGGACTTTTATCGGAAAAAATTGTAAGTTATTATGGCAGTGAGGGGGTGGGTGCAGATGTTATTTGGTAGTTTATATGGTGCCTATAGCTTAGTGGTAAAGCTCCGCTCTGTGGCAGCGGTTACACGGGTTCGATCCCCGTTAGGCACCCACTAAGGGACTTCCAGCAGAAGAAACGATTACATCAAATGGATTTCGTAAGGAGAACTCTAGTTTTTTGCCGTTTAGTTTGCAGTTCTGAAGTAGAAAGTTCAAAAGTTGGCGTTTCTCTTCGGTTTCGGAACTCTTGAATATCTCATAAGCCCGATCGGCTAAGGAGAATACTCTTGAAGCGGTTATATAAAAGGCTTCATCGGCTTTAGTATATTCTTCAAGTTGAATGGCTAAATCCTGCTGTTTTTCGTTAAGTTCTTTGAACTTTATGTCATAGATGTCCTTAGTAATACTACTGTCTATCATAAGGTTAAGAAGATTTTCTTTTCTTTGTTGGGCTTTATTATATTCAGTTTGTAATCTGCCAAGATTTTCTTGATGATATAAACTTTTAGATTCGTGAAGTTTTTTTAGATCGTTAGTGATAATTTTAATTCTTTCCTTTGGCATCTGTAATTTTTTCAAAACTTCATAAACTGGCTCCATTAGTTTTTCCTCTGGAATCCAAACTCTCTTATGCATCATCTTTGCATTGGTACAGCTGTAATAGACATACTTGCCCTTTTTGATGTCAGCGGTCATTGTGCAACCGCAAATGGCGCAAGTAGCCAATCCTTTTAAGGTAAATGGCTTAGAATCATATTTGTATGGCTTCTTTTTCCAACTAGTCCTTACATTTTCTGCCTTTTTGAAAGTTTCATAAGTTATAAGTGGTTCATATTTATGTGGCCACAATTTATCTCGAAAGCGCATTTGCCCGTAATAAAACGGATCCTTTAGTATCCTTTCTATGCCACTAACTAAGAGAATTTTATTTGCAGGATTACTCCTTAGTCCCAGAGTTCTCATTTTTTTAGCTAGGGGACGCATAGAAATACCCTGGATATATAAATCAAATACCTGTTTTATGAAGTGTGCTCGCTCGGAATCGGGGATTATTGTTTTATTACCCTTATCGTCAATGGTGTTGATGTAGCCAAGGGGCGCTTTGCCAGGAAATTCGCCATTACGGAGCTTCTGGTCAATGCTTCGTTTAACGTTATCGCTTATTTGTAATACATAGCTTTTAGCTACAAAAACCCCTAAGTCCCATCGTTGAATCTCAGAGCTATTTGAATCTTTATGGATCACTAAATTTTCTCTGATAAAATGAAGATCTAGTTTTCCAGCTTTGCGAAATTCATCAAGTAAAACAGACTCCTTAAAGCTTCTTTGTAATCTGTCTATAGTTTCAACTACAAGAGCCACCTTATCTTTAGAGGCTTTAATTTCTTCAATAATCTGCTCAAATTTCTTCCTCTGGTCTTTAGTAGAGGATTCGTTAAATTGATACTCGTTTTTAATCTCTAAGTTTTTGCTTTTGCACCATTGGCGAGAGCGTTCAATTTGAGCGGGTATAGATTGCCCCTCTTGCATTTGTTCCTCAGTTGAAACTCTAGCGAGAATTATTGCTTTCATAATTTAATCATTTACCGCGACTCTTATTCTATAAATAGTTAATAGTGCCTTTTTAATTTGCTCTCTGTATGATAGGCAACCGATTGCTTCAAGAATGGCATTATCAAAATTTATTCTATCTACTTGCTCAAGCTCCTCTTCAATTGGAAGTATTTCTCTTACCTTTAATTTTTCAAATAACTTTAGTATTTTTGTTCTATTTTCTTTTGTAATAATATTGGGATTAATAATCCTGAAATCAGCTTCTATTTTATCCTTACTCAAATCAAGGGCGCCCTCACCCCTGCCCGTACCCATAGCTTCAATATAAAATAAGCTAATTAAGCTATTCATTAAAGCGTGACAGAGCTCATCATCAACTTCTTCTGATTTACGACTAAATCTAACTAGGCGTTGATTTACGAAAGTTGGTTTTTGGAAACGAGCAAAAAATAATCTATCACCAAAATTAATACTTGTTACCATTTCTGCCATAGTTGATGGCAACATTGTATACCAGTGAATACCTTTTCTAGCCAAAGAGGTTGTTAAGGGAATGCCCCGTTCATTTGTTTGACCCTCAAACTTGTTAATCCAAGCTAGGGCTCCTATATGTCCTAAGTCTTTCAATTCTTCTTTGGATTTATCACAACAAAATGCAAGGGCATCAGCTTTGGCAATAAGATTATGTATAGATCTAGGCGTTTTTAATACGGGTTGCAAATACTCCCTCTCAATTTCATTGACTGCGTCTGGATAAAACAATTCATCCCAACCCCTTCTTTCCCCGCGACCAATTTCAAAAAAGTCAGAAATTTTAACTAATTTATCACTTAATTCCAGAATCCATTCATTGTTTGCAAAAAAGCTGTTTAAGTTTAGACCTAAGACTTGAATTTCATTTATTTTAGCTTGCGAGTAAGAATGAACTGAAATGTCATTTTCATCAACTGATTTTTGGGTAGAGATAATTGCTGTGATTTCTTCTATAGATTCAGGAGTGTAATCCACTAGCCTTTTTTTTGTTATGGCAAATTTTATTACCTCATCCTTTTTGGGAATTCCTGGGAGCCCTTTCTTTTTCAGAGTAACTATATTTGTAACAACTTTTGCGTTACTAAACCAACGACCATTACCAGAGGTGACAATATTTTCTATCTCGAAAAATCCTGCTAAGGCCTTATAAAATTTATTACCCCAAGCCGTGCCTAGCCAAGAATTTGAAACGATTATAGATACCCGCCCATTGGTATCTAGTAAATTCCAGAAATAAAAAGGTAGATACGCATATAAATCACTCCTCCCGTCTAAAGTAAATTCACTACCTAATTTTTTTTCGATAAGCCGATTGATTTCTGTTACTCCTGGATTTAAAAACTCTAAATCTTCTTGTTGAACGAAGGGAAGATTAGAAATGATATAGCTAAATTTGGGTAGTTTTTCAATTATAATAGTGCCCTTGAATGGTTCACGAAGCTGAATTTTTTGGTTTGTTAATAATTGCGTAGCATCTTCCTTAAAAACTTTGAATACAAAACCCAATGCTTCTGGATCTGCTAAGTTAAACATAGCCATTTGTAGGGGCAATGAGAATTTATCAGAAGCCCACAATGTTTCCAGTGTTTGCTCAATACTTAATTGTTCTTTTTTGAAATTATAAATTTCTTTTGCTATCGTTCCAGTTCCACAACAAGGATCAATCGCTGGAAAATTCCTATCTTTGATAGTGAGTCGTACGGCAATTTTAGCCAACTCTGAGGGGGTAGTAAATTGTCCAGCGAATTTCCGTTTATTTTTATAAACTGTCAAACCAATTAAGTCGTGAAGTAATGATCTATCAATTTTTGAAAAGTTAAATTCTTTCAATAGATCATTAAAATTTAGAATATCGTTCCAAATTTCTGGAGTTATTAGATCCTCTCCCTTTTGAGTTTGAAAGATATTCCAAAAATCACATTTTTCCGAAATATGAGCAAAGCTTAAGAGGGCACTTTTTATGTTAGTGCTATGGTTGATATTATCTACTGCGTTCGCATCAGCTTGATAGGACTTTAATATATGCGCAAATAAAAATTTATTTACTAAAAAAAGTAAATTATTTCTTGCCAAAACAACGAATTTATCCCGTTCTTCTGGGTAATCATTTTTCGCATATCGCCACCAAAGCGTTATTTCATTTGAAAAAATAATGTCGATTCTTGTTGCATCTTTTAATGCCTCTACGTAAGAACTTAAATTATTTTGAACTAGTCCAGATACTGCTTCACTACTTAATGCAGTAATTACAGAAGTGGTTTTAATCGTTCCATTTGAAATAAAATTATTCAAATCACTTAGAATTTCAATCAACATCGAGTTTATTTCTTTTTTATACTGAAGAACCGCCGTCCTATTCTTGAGATGACTTAAATTATTCCAAGTTTTAATAACAGTAAGCGTGTCATCATTCTCGATCTTATAAAGAATCGCAGTTGAAACATTCCACAGTAGGAAACTATTAAGAGAAAGTATCTTTGCTTTATTTTTTGCATTTTTTATAAACTCGTCATCCTCCAAGGAGGTGTCCGGCATTTTTAATTCCCAGCCCTGTAAAACGCGCCCCTTGTCTAGGTCGCCGAAAAGAAGCACGTCGGGAAACAGAGATTTAGAGCCAGATTTTAATGTATTTTCCCCCCCAACTCGTTTAATCGTTATATTTCTTTGAGTTAACCAAAGATTAGCATCAGTAATTAAATCAATTGCCCAACTTCTTTCATTGTAGTTAATCTTATGCGCCATATATTTTTATTTTTAGCTTAGGCAACAACTCCTCAATCCTTTTTTTAGTTATTTGAATTAGGTCAACTTTATTCTTTTTATGCAGTGTAGTTTCTTGATTTAACTCTATTCCAATAAATTTTCTACCTTCTAGGGCGGCGGCAATCAAAAAGCTTCCACTTCCCGAGGTATTATCTAAAACGGTTTCTCCTTTGTTTGTATACGTCTTAATTAAATATTGACCAAGCTCAATTGGTTTCTGCGTGGGATGAAAAACTTCCCCCTCGCTTTCAGCAGTTTTGAAATAAATTACATCACTAGGGTATCTTTGCCCATCACTTTTAACTTCCGTTGAACGAAAGTCTCCATAGCTACCGGTTAATTGATTTTTCCTAGTACCTTTATTGTAGGGTTCGCCAACTGTCATTTGTGGATTGTACGTTGGTTTATAAATGTGATTTCTATAGAATACACAAACGTCCTCGTGCTTTCTTAGTGGTTGTATTTTAGCATTTAGAAAATTAGTTGCCTTAGATTTAACCCAAGCTAATTTATATTTGAATAACCCTGGATTGCTTATTATGAGTTGAGCCGTAAATACTCCCTGAGAAGTTAGCGCAATTACGCCATTATTTTTTATAATTCGCTCATATTCTTTCCATAGTTTATCCAATGGAATTACGCTATCCCATTTGTTCTGCGTAGTTCCGTATGGCAAATCACAAAGGATCATATCTATACTCTTATCAGGAAATTTAGACATTACCTCTAAGCAATCACCTTTAAACAAGGTATTTTCGAGTTGCTTTTTTGTAAATTTATTGTTGCTCATATTATTACTTTGTAGCCGAATTTTTTAGAAACATCTGAAATTCATTTTTATCAATCCGAAAATCACGACCAATTTTGTGCGCCTTTAAGCGGCCAGCTTTTATGTATCGGTAAATCGTCATAATGTTTACCTCTAACAATTTTGCTAGATCGTCTGCTTTATAAAATTCTCTTTCTTTCATATAGCTTATATTATATCTTAATAATTATACTTTACACTGCTTTACACATCAAATTTGTTTAAGTGTATAACTTTTAATCCTAAATGACTCAAAAGTTCCTAAAGATTTTTCAATATTTTTAACAAATCCGTGTGGATTTAGGTCTTTATCATATGCATTTATTTTGGCTATATCTTTAGTAATACGGTTCCAAGTTTTACTTTTTGCTATTAGATCTATAGTTTGTCTTAATTCCCGTATGCCCTTGTCTTTACATAAGATTTCTAGCCCGGTGATATATATAGCTTGCTTAGGTCTTATACGCTGATTATTCTTGATGGCCCTCTGGAGGATTCTCAGCGGATTACTCATTGTATCAAAAAGGAAAATTCCTTTATCGGCGATCATTACATCCCAATAAGACTTAACAATTTTTTGGCATAAATCTTTTTTGAATATATCTTTGAATTGCGGATTTTCTTGATAGCCAAGTTTCTGTAAAACTAAATTCATTTTCTTTTTTTGGCTTAACCTTACTTCCATTCGTAATATTTCAAGATGTTTTTCAAGTCCTCGCGCATCATCAAATAAACTTAATTGTTTTTCAGTCTGATCCTTATCTATCGCTCGTGATTTTGGCTTAGGTAAGTCATAAATTTTGTCGTAAATAACTAGCGAATGTGCCTTCGCGTAATACTGGAGTGAAGAGCCATCATTTCTAAATTTTGTTTCATTGAAATCGAGCTTTCTATTTAGATTTACTTTTGCTAATTCCTTAATGGCAAACGATGAAGTATAGCCGTCAGTTAAAACTATATTTTTTGAAGGATGAAAAGATGTAATAGTTGCCTCTTTGATTTTTGATTCTGCTACCAATACCCCCATTTTTAATAAGCTCTCTTTTAGGGCAGTAATCACGGTATCAAAGTCTTCTTCTTCTTCTAACTCATCGACATTATTGCCAAATAGCATTTTGGGGGCCGAAAACTCTATTTTTAGGCTAATATCTAGGCCTCGCTTGATAAGCGTTAGCCTTGGCATATACCCATTTTCCGCTTTTTCTTTGCTGTCGGGATTATTTACCCATTTTTTAAACCCTCTAGCGCTCAAAAGGTCGCCTTTTGTCATTCCAAATTTTTCAAATTTAAGCGAAATAATATCCTCTTTTTTAATTATCAGTATTACCGTATCCAGCATAATTTTCTTCGTTAAATTTATAATCTTGAGGACTTATCCGCTTATCGACTTGAAGAAGTAGATCAAAAAAACCGACCAGATTTTGCCTATCCTCTGGACTGAGCCCACTCCAATCTATTTTTTGATTTTCCTTAAGCATAAAAATAACCTGATATTTTTATCAGATTATTCTATGTAGAGTTTCTTGTATAAGAATTAACTGCTATCGTTTAATTTCTTTTCTTCTTTTCAAGTTGAATTATCTTCCCGATAAGTCCGTCATCAAGAAATTCCCCAAGCTCTAATCGTAATTTTTCTCTAATTTGAACCAACGGAAGTTCTCTATTCTCATATATAAAATCATTCCGTAGTTGTTTATTTCTCTTTCTTATGTTGCCAAAGGTTCCTTGGCCCTTCTTTCGATGCATCTTAATTTGGTCCCAATTCTTTGAAATAAAATCTTTTAATTGACGCTGGGAGGCTTCAGGATTTATGTATAAAGCTACTGGATATTTTTTTGCGACATAATCGAAATTTTCATACATAAATTTAAGCAAGCTGTGGTCCTCGGCATCATAGTAGGAAAGTTCACTGGGCAGATGCTCTATCTTAAAAAGATCGTTTTGGTCATTACTCATAACTCTCATTGGCGTATCTATGATTTTATTAAATACCAAAAAGAGTCTTAGCATAATCTGAATATAAATACTGTCTATGCCTTGCTGTTTTACGAATGCCATACAGGTATTCATAATTCTTACAGCAGGAGCTTTATTATTTACATCCTCTTTCCTTAATGAAAGGACCCATTCGGGTGTGTAAAAAATTATGTTCAATGGATCAGATATTTCTTTTTCGTCTTCTTCTGTAAATGGGACCCCATCGGCTGGAATGCCTAACTCTGAGCGATATTCTTTTATAAAGTTAACGACGACATCTCGTCTTATAAAATCTTCAAAAAACTTTATTGTTTGTAGGGATGACTGGCTAAGAGCTTCTTTTTTCATTATTTGACTTTACTTTACAATGATTTATTATTCAACGAATGGAAGAAAATTTATACTTAGAGGTTTCGGATATGCCCATAATACGAGCCAGTATTCAGGCCATTCCCCATATTGGAGGTCCACTCGATGTTCTGTTATTTTCTAAGGCTCAAAAGATAAAAGAGGCAAGATTTCTGAAGTTTATAGAAGAATTAAAATCAGATCTTTTGATGGTGAAAAAGGAATCAATCAACAAGAGCTATTTAGAAAGCGAAGATTTTTTGTCATTAGCTGAAAGAATTTTTAAGGAAATTATAAATGACGCTAGCGAGCAAAAAAGGAATTACCTAAAGAATATGCTTAAGAATTCCTCACTGTTATCTTTCTCCGAGTACGACAAGGATACGCTTAGTAAAATACTGTCGCAGGTTTCGTGTCTGCATATTCAAGTATTGAGTTACAGCGTTAAAAAAGAAAATAATTTTAGTATCTTCGGACTAAAGAAAGAGTCTAATCTAAGCTTGCCCATCATAAGGTCTAGCGTTGAATATTTAGTTTCTTTGGGGTTAATTTCTAAAGAATCAGAGGTTTCTGACGCAAGTGGCAAAATGAATCCCCAGGGCGGTCTTCCGAGGGAGGACCTTGTTGATGTAGATGTGGAGCTCGAAATAACTTATAAAGTTGAAGATCTAGGAAAACAACTTATGGAATTTATTGAAAATTAATGAGAGGTATTTAAGATTTTAGTAAATAATTATGCTGCATACAGAGAAATTAGTAAGACAAACGCAGAAATATTGGGAAAAAAGATTTAACGAGAAGATTCCAGAAGAAACTGTGAATGTGTATCTTGATAGTCTAGGGGGACTTTATTTAGCTTTTTCGGAAATATCCAGAGATAAAAACTAATTTTTTATATTGAGTATTGAGCGATGCAAAGAAATTTTAATGGAAAATGAAAAAAATCTAAACGATAAGCAAATAGAAGAGATTAGAGATTCTTTTTATGGACTTAGTGAGCTATCTTTAGATGATTATTTCAAAAGAAAATTAAGAGATGGGCGTACCCAATAGACAGAACAACTAAATATTTAATAATAATCCAACCGCTTTATTCGTAGGATTGCATTTGTTATAATATAAATGCACCATTGAGTGGTGTTTGCCCTTCGTATGAGGGGCGCAAGGGATCCGCTTTAGGGCGGATCTTTTGTTTATACGGGCCATTTTTTATGGCCGTATTTATTCCGCTCACCTGGATAAACAAGTTTTTCTAAAAATTCATAATGCTTATTATCAGAATCTGGCCGTTTATGATTTTTGTAAAATGGATAACAGCAATAATCTGCTAATTGCAGACCAGGTATATTCATACTCTTTTTCTTAAACTCCATTTTTTCTGCCAACTTAGCATACGGCGGTTTGTTAAGATATTGAGTCCCGTAATTTCTAAAATTTTCATATTCAGCGGCTAAAGCTTTATTCTGCTTTGGGTTGCCCCTCATTTCGGCAATTATTTTACCACGCGCATTAGTCCCCGAATTTTCAAGAAAGTGATTATAGCGCTCTAAAAGATAAATAAAAGCTTGGCCATATGGATCATCTCCAAAAAGTAGTTTTTTAGGATACTTACTGACCCATAGTTGTTTATTTAATGAGCTACAAATTATGACCGTACCGATTTCTTTAGTAATACGATTTGTCTCTGATTTGAAATATTCATATAAAGCAACATCATTAAAAACTGAAAACGGCCCAGTCTTGTTCCTAATTTCTACGCTATGTAAAATAATTTCCTCTGTCCCCCAGATTTCTTGTTTGAGCTGGTTGAGCTGATCTTTCAATGAATCTTTTGTATTATGTGGAACGATAGTTCCGATTAAAGTGCAATGAGTTTCTAAAGATTTATTAGCTTGGTAACGTTCTTCTGGATAAAGAATCTCGTTTCCCGACTCATCTAAATAAAGAGTAAAAGTTGGTTCATTCATAGTAATTGCGTTAGTTTATCTAAAAAATTGTAATAAATCAAAATTACCTTTATGATTTCTAAAAGGGCATTGAAGAAATGAAAAAAAGACCCAAAATTGAAATAACAGAAGCATCTTCTGGCAAGAGGATTTCTTTTAAGAAATTTAAGGAGCAGAATAGAGACGAACTTCTTAAGTATGCGATTTCTAAAAAAGATGTCTTGGGTAGGAAAATTCTGACCAAAGTACAATTAGAAAAGGCGGTAGAGAGTAATTTGCTTCGAGAAGTCTCATTTCAAAACGGAGTATTTTTTATCGAAAAGGAGTTAATGCAATACGTGAAGCAATTATTACGGCCGCTTCTTAAAAGATTTGAATAATTTATGAGCCTTGATGGGTCGAATTGTAAGCGATACAATAACGTAGAGATCAAAAAAATAACTACTATGCAAAAATATACAGTTAATCAATACTTTGTGAGCAATATCTTGAATTGGGTTCAAGAAAAGGAAATCGCGATACCAGAAATTCAGCGCCCGTTCGTTTGGGATTCAACTAAGGTGCGCGATTTGATGGACTCTTTGTATCGTGGCTATCCCATTGGCTATATTATTGCTTGGAAAAATCCAGACGTACGTCTTAAAGATGGCACTATTTCAAATGGTAAAAAGGTATTGATTGATGGACAGCAGCGCATCACTGCGCTTCGTGCGGCGGTGCTTGGTCAAAACATAATCAATGCTGATTACAAAGAGGAGCGCATTCAGATCTCGTTTCATCCAGTAACTGAAGAATTTGCCACGCTTACGCCAGCCATTACAAAAGATAAAGCGTGGATACAAGATATTTCAAAGCTAATGAGTAAAGATGGTGGGTTATTTAGGGATGTTACTGACTATTGCGAGAAAAATTCTGAAGTAAGTCGAGAATTAATTGAACGAAATATAGAGAAACTCTTACAAATTAAAAGTAAGCAAGTCGGTTTTATTGAGCTTGATGCCGGTTTAGATATTGAAGCAGTCACGGAGATTTTTATCCGTATCAATTCTAAGGGAGTGATTTTAAGCCAAGCGGATTTTGCGATGTCAAAAATTGCGTCTTATGATAAAGAGGATAATTTTGGAGTAAATTTGCGAAAGTGCATTGATTACTTCTGTCATCTTTCTCGAGAACCGCAATTCTATAAACATATTAGCGAAAATGATATCGAATTTAAGAATACGATCTACCTTTCCAAAATTGCTTGGCTTAAAGATGAAAATGATGATTTGTATGACCCTGATTATTCTGATGTTCTACGCGTGAGCTTCACAAAGCAGTTTGAGCGTGGGAAGATGGCTGACTTAGTCGCCTTACTTTCTGGTCGCAATTTTGAAACCCGTAGTTTCGAGCAAAACATTATGGATGATTCATTTCAAAAGTTGCGTGATTCCGTATTGGAGTTTATAAGTGAAACGAATTTCAAGCGTTTTGTAATGATTATCAAGTCGTGTGGTTTTGCGAGCAATGATCTAATTAATTCGCAAAATGCTCTTAACTTCGCGTATATTCTTTTCTTGAAATTGCGAGAAAAGGGAGTAAACCCAAGTATTATAGAGAAATGTGTTCAGCGTTGGTTCGTAATGTCCTTACTCACTGGGCGTTATTCGGGTTCTCCAGAAAGTCAGTTTGATTTTGATATAAAACAGGTTTCAAAAGACGGGGCCGAGAAAATCTTACAATCAATTGAGGATGCGCAACTCTCAGACGCCTATTGGAACTCTCAATTGATTCAAGAATTGGATAAGGCGAGCGTTAATAACCCATTCCTCAATCTATTTTTCGCTGCACAAATTAAGGGAAGTGATAAGGGTTTTCTCTCAACTGATATTACTGTTGGCAATATGATTAGTCATCGGGGTGATATTCATCATATTTTTCCGAGAGAATACCTAAAGGCAAACGGTTTGGAGCGAGGTGATTATAATCAAATCGCCAATTTTGTCTACGCCCAATCTGAATTGAACATAAAAATCGGCAAGAAGCCGCCGAAAGAATATATGAGCGAGGTTGTCGAGCAGACAAAAGGAAAAAAACTGAAATA
>CAYHBU010000014.1:0-13120 GCA_964354925.1 uncultured Candidatus Saccharibacteria bacterium
CCTTGGATTAGAAAATATAAAAGACATAGTCCTGGAAAACAACTTTCATGACTCTCAAAGACAGGGCACCATGCAATTGATCGACCTGACTGATAAATATGTCGGTTATCTTAAAAGTTTTCAAACGACGACAATAGACAAGAATCTGAAAATGATACTTGATTCTTCCAATGGACCGGCAGGAAGGCTGGCCTACAAGATTTTTGGCGAACAGATAAATTCAGTAGCAATAAATTTCGACCCCACAGAAGACAAAACCAAAGACCCAAACCCATTAAAACCGGCCGCGAGAAAGGAGGCTGAGGACTTGGTAATAGCTCAAAAATCTGATGGAGCATTCCTTTGGGATGGAGATGGCGACCGCTTTTTCGTCTTGGATGAAAAAGCGAGATTAATACCGGGCCACTTCGTCGGTGCAGTGCTTGCCGAATATATATTAAAAAAACATCCCAATGAAAAAGTGATCTGCGACCTAAGACTTTCCAAGGCGACCTTTAAAACGATAGAAAGGAGCGGTGGCACACCGATTATGAGTCGCGTCGGCCATTCATATATCAAGAACAAGATGAAGCAGGAAAATGCCGTTTTCGGAGCAGAAATGTCCGGACATTATTATTTCCGCGGATCAGCCAGCGAAGGACTGCACGAATTTTATTCCGATAACGGCATACTGCCAGCCCTGTACTTACTTGAAATAATGAGCGAAAAAAGCAAAAAATTATCAGAACTATTCGATCCGTTTTTTGAAAAGTATTTTGTCAGCGAAGAAATCAATTTCAAGGTTCGTGATCCGCAACAAACTTTATTATTGGTAGAAGACACATTTTCTGCCATGGACAAGGAAGGTGAGCAAGCGGAAATAATAAAACTGGATGGATTAACCGTCCAATATAAAAATTGGTGGTTCAATGTCAGGTCATCAAATACCGAGCCGGTTATGCGCATCGTAATTGAAGCGGACACAAAAGAACTGTTAAAAGATAAAATAGATTTTATCACCAGACTGATGCAGGGATTTAAATAATAATTTATACCTCAACCATACAAAAACCTCGGTCTTTTTTAGACCGAGGTTTTTGTATTTACCTTGATTGAGGTATTTATATCTCAATCACCACTGGCAAGACCATTGGCCTACGTTGAGTCTCTTGATATAGGAATTGGCCTACCTTGTCGCGAATATTGTCTTTTATATATTCCCAGTTTATCTCAGCATCGGATCCTGAAGCTGATTTTTCAGCGATATATTTCACGCGCTTCCTGACCTCAGATAAAAGCTCCCTGGATTCACGCAGATAAACGAAACCTCTTGAGATGATATCTGGGTTGCCACGAACTCTTCCGGTCTTGGCATCAAAGATTACGATAACGACAAACATACCGTCTTCGGCCAAAGCGCGCCTATCGCGAAGCACAACCTCGCCAATATCACCGACGCCAAGCCCATCAACCATTACGTAATTAGATGGCACGACATTCTTGATGGCGTTTATCCTTTGCTGACTGATCTCCAGGATATCTCCATTTTCAATCAAGCCGATATTTTCATCGGTATATCCCAAGCTTTTTGCCAGCTCAGCATGAAGTTGCAACATATAAAATTGTCCATGGATAGGAACAAAATATTTTGGCTTAGTCAGTGAAATCATGATCTTCAAATCTTCTACCTGAGCATGTCCAGAAGCGTGGATGTCCATCATCTTGTAATGAAAAATCTTTGCGCCTTGGCGAGCAATCAAATCCTTGAGGAATTGCACGGTCCTTTCATTGCCGGGAACGACAGAAGATGAAAATATCACTGTATCGTTTTTATGGAGTCTGACGAATCTATGTTCGCGATTGACTATGCGCATCAAAGCTGCGCTGCTTTCGCCCTGAGCACCAGTGCAGATAATTACAATCTTGTCGTGTGGATATTCATCAACATCCTTGATGTCTATGATTGTGCCTTTTTGCATTTTTAAATATCCGATTTCACGGGCAATTTCAACGTTCGATTTCATGCTATAACCCTCAATCGCCACCTTGCGACCGTATAATTCAGCAAGCATGATGATTTGCTGAACCCTAGAAAGCAAAGACGAAAAAGTGGAAACAATCAATCTGCCTTGGGTGGCCTTAAAAACCTCATCAAGGTTCTTCATGATAACTGATTCCGAAATCGTACTGCCGGCTTGTTCAACGCCTGTACTATCCGAGAGTAGAGCTAAAACTCCCTTTTCGCCAAATTTCGTAAATACATTCAAATCTGTCGGATAATCTCCAACTGGAGTAAAATCAAATTTGAAATCGCAGGTATGGATCACCATGCCCACTGGAGTATGGATAGCGAGACCGATCGCATCAGGAATATTATGATTGATATGATAGGGCTCCACAGTAAAATGACCCAGCGTAATCGGCTCAATGCGAGTCTTGTCTACTGTATATATATCCAATTTAGGCAAATTAGGAAATTCTTCATGTCTTTTCAAGATGATTCCTCTTGCAAGTGGAGTTGCATAAATAGGCGGATTGCCCAATTTCTCTATAAGATAGGGGATGGCGCCGATATGATCAAAGTGTCCATGAGTGATAAATATTCCTCGGATGTTTTGTTCTTTGCCTTTCAAATATGAGATGTTGGGGATGATGAAATCAACGCCAGGCATATCTTCTTCGCGGAACCTCAATCCGACATCAATAATAATGATATCTTCTTTGTATTCCAAAACCATCATATTGCGGCCGACTTCGCCAAAACCTCCAAGCGGAATAAGCTTCAGGTCTCCACTGGCTAAATCAATCGGGAATATGGGTGTTCCATGCATAAATTCCGCTTCTTTTGGAATTGATGGATGAAATCTCATTTGTTGAGGTCTAGACATCTTGGTTCTTTTGCCAACGCCAGACTTTCTTGGTGAGCGCTGAGCGCCATCCGACCTCGTTGAAAAATCACCCGCCTTGCGAGTTCTTCCGGCAAATGGATTTCGCTTTACCGGGAAATCGGATCTATTGTCATTGCGTTGGCCATCACTGGCTGATGGGACCAACGGGAGGATATCCTTTGCTTTATTTAATTCTGGCGGAACCGGCGCTACCGCTGGTTGGTTATGAGAATACCTTCTTCGTTGAGGATACCTCGGACGTATGTTTTTATCTTCCATGTTGTTTGAAAAAGACGGCAAGTTTAGCAGTTTAGAGTGTTGTTGCAGGATTTTAAATAAAATGCTGTCGCTTCTTGAGTCTTGTTATTAGTTTGTTAAATCTGTTTAAAAATTATTTTTGTATCACTTAATGTTCGTATTGGCTAAAATGTTCCAGCACAATACCAATAATCAATGTGCCCGAGAGGAGATTTCGTACTCCAAGGGATTACCCCCGTCCGCCCCGGCGGACGTGTTATGCGTGCTTCACCTATCCAAATATGTGCCCCCAAGAGGACTCGAAGGGGCGAAAGCCCCATTTTATGCTTCGCTCTCATCTTCCGTTATCTTATGCCTATACTCACCAAAACAATACTCAGTCTTAATGTGCCGATGGAGGGATTTGAACCCTCAAGCTTCGCAGCACACGCTCCTGAAGCGTGCGTGTTTGCCAATTTCACCACATCGGCAAGAACATTATTTTTTTAAGGCTGCTTTGAGCTCTTCTATAAATGGCACAGCTATCGGATCTTGGTTTTTTAACTGTGCTAATCTCAAAGATACGAATCCTCCGAAAAATAACGAAAAAATTATCTTATCAAAAATATTTTTAAAATTTAAATCTATGATTGAAAATGTAAAATTCCTCCTTGTTATCATTTCTGCCATCACATTAATCCTTTTTCCGATCCTTGGATGATCTTTTTTATCTTTCAAAAATATCGGATAAAAATTCTTATTCGAGGATTCATCTGAAAATCCTTGGATTTCATTGTGCTGGCATTCCGGCAACGCATTAGAAAATGCATGAATTTTGGCGTTCTCGTTAAAATTGATCTTTATGATATACGCCAAAGGGCTTAATCTTGCAGAAGAGTACACAAGTGGCGTCTTGGAGCCAACTTTGACCGCAGTGTCAAACGCTAAATTTTTAATATCTGAAACATTAATGTTTTTGACGCTTGATTTCAACTGGGAAAATGCACTGCCTGGCAAAATACTGGATTTGACCAATAAACCGACTAAAGACGAAAACATGTAAAGCACTGATAGGCGAGGGGGAATATTCTTTAAATCGATACCGATATAAGGAGTTTTGTTTTTAGTTGCCAATTTTTCCAATTGACCGCCGCTTGCCATAGCAATAGCTTTGACCTTCATCGTAACAGCTTTTTTATAAGCTGAGAGAGTTTCTTCCGTGTTGCCGGAATAAGATGCACATACTATAAGGCTATTCTTTGTGACTGTCAATGGCAAATCATAGTCCTTGTGGATGATAATCGGAATCTTTATCTTATATTCGCCAAAAACAACCTTCAATAAATCACCGGCAAGCGCAGAACCGCCCATACCGCAAAACACGATTTGATCCGGTTTTTTAGAAATTCTTATGTTTTTAGAAGCTTCAATGCCAAGCTGAATTTGAGATGGCATCTTAAAAATCAAACTTTCAAAATCTTGTGAATCCATTAAATTGTAATTACCTCAAAGAGAGTTCTTATTATGCCTAGAATGATACCACTAAAACCAATGACTAACAACGATTGACAGATGTATTTGTTCCTGTCTCAATCGTGGACAGGCTCTATTCGGATTTTAACTGTCTTCTCGTTTTGATGTGCCATTTTTCAATACCAGTAAATCTCTTCGAAGAGATAGCGATTTTTTTCACATTAACACCTTTGATTTGGCCTCCCACGACATATAGATAATGAGGATTGAACAAGAATATCGCAGGGACATCTTCAACTATGATCTGCTGAAATGCATCATATTTCTTGATACGCTCCTTATAGTCTGATGTCTGCCTTGCATCCTCAAGTAATTTATCAACGTCAGGATTATCATACATAGAAAGATTCAGGCCGGGATCTCTTTTTTGAGAAGAGTGCCAATATGAAAATTGGTCAGGATCCATATAGAGTAGCGAACCGAAAAGTAACGCATCAAATTCTCTTGTCTTTATGACTTTTTGGCGCAATTCTTTTCTGTCCTGGATTTCAACATTGACCTTGACTCCGCCGATCGCCTCCCATTGTTGCTTTAAAATATTGGCAATTTTTTCTAATTCTGCCAGATCGGAAGCGTATAACGTAATCTCTAATTCGGTTGAGTCCTTATCGCTTTTCGAGAACTTCTTGTCTAATATCCCATTATTATTGCTGTCTTTCCACCCCGAAAGCTCCTTGCGGGCCTTCTCAAGAGAAAATTCATAGACAGTAGTAAAATTATCAATGCCCAAGATATCTCTCAATATGGGTGAGTCAACCACACTGGCCTCATCCATCAGGACTTCTTTGACTATCTTGTTCTTGTCAGTGGCATACGCCAAAGCCTTGCGCACATTCTTGTCCGTCAAAGGCTTGCTTTTATTCTGATTGAAAAATACTGCAAAATACCTAGGCACCTTAAGCCGATAAATTTCAGGATCTCTCAACCTGCTCAACTTGTCCTTATTCTGTGGAAGCAAATAACAGATACCGTCAACTTCCAGGTCGTTAAATGCCTTGATAGCATCTTCTTCTGACGAAAAGAATTTAAGGGTGACGGTTTCAATGTATGGTTTCCCAAAATGATATTTTTCATTGGCCTTCAATTCTATTTGCGTGACAATGCTAGATTTATCAGCGTCTTTTTTGATTTCTGAAAATTCATAAGGTCCACTGCCAATTGGCTTCAGATTATACTCAGATAGATAAACAGTTGCCGGAGATACATTTTCCCAAATATGCTTTGGCATAATGCCGACAGTCAAATTCTCCAAGAATGGGGCGAAGGCATTATTAAGTGAAAACTCGACAGTGAAATCATCCACTTTTTCGATTCTCACGCTACGCCAATTCAACGAAAGCGGACTTTTGTATTCTGGATTCTGGAATGCATTGATGGTAAAGATGACATCGTTAGCCGTCAACTGGGTCCCATCGTGCCAAAAAATATCTTTGCGAATATTAAAAATATAAGTCTTGCCACCGTTCTTTATTTCATATTTCTCGGCAAGGTCTAATTGCAACACTCCATTTTCATCATATTTCATCAAGCCGGAAAAAATCAATGTGGCAAGATCATTGTCAACATCGCTTTCGGCCAATATCGGATTGATATACTGAGGGTATCCGATAATCGCTTCTCTGTATTGGCCACCGTAAGCCGGCACAGAAATACTGATTTGAGAATAATAATAAATCGTCCACCCCAAAGAACTAAAAACGAATACTGCCAACAAGACGGCTAAAAGCACGCGTTCGCGATAATTAAGAACGCTTGGAAGCGCCCTCCATCTTGACCATGAAGGGATATTGTTTTTTATAGAAGTAAACATTTATTGAAGTATGACTTGGGCAAAAGCAGAGGCGAAAAATATGATAGAGAGGATGATTGTCGCGTAAAATAAAATCTTATCCATTCCGCGCTTCGTGCTATATGAAGCCATGTCGCTTCCGAATGCACCGCCAAGGCCTGCGCCTCTTTTTTGCAATAATATCGTTATTATTAATAACACTGAAGCCACAAGCTGAATCAATTGCAACCAGTTATCAGTAATGAATTGTATCATAAAATAAAATTAATGAATTACCCTTACCCGATTATGTATAGCATAATTACTAAAAATAATCAATCTCGATCACCGAGATCTGACTCAACTAAATAGTCAACGATCATTAAAGACGGTTGTTGAAGTTTGATTTTTATTTTATAATTAACAGTAAGGAAGGCGAGCAAAAATATTTTTACACAAGGATAATTTAAAATTAATACCACTAAAGCTTTATGGTACAAGCAAAAATAGTAGCGCGAGGAGGGATTGATGATCCGCCAAAAACTCCGTTGGGTCGAAAAGTGTTGATAATTGAAGACAATAAAGATCTTCTCGATATGATCGGTGACAGCTTCAAGTCCAAGGGATATGATATCGTGCAAACACCTTCTGGGAAAGATGGCTTTGAGCTGGCTAAAAAAGAGAGGCCGGATGTGATCATCTTAGACATCCTACTTGATGACATCGATGGATTCGAAGTCCTGACGATGCTACGCGAAGAACCATCAACCCACATCATACCGATTGTCGTCTATACCAATCTGCAAAGCACAACAGATAAAATGGCAGGAATTCACCTTGGTGCTGATGCTTTTTACCAAAAAACAGAAGTATCTCCAATCAAGCTCGTAGAAAAAACTTCGGAATTACTAAAGTCTTAATTAAAGCAGATTAAATTTATCGAGATTGACCCCTATGGAAACGGAAAGGGAGGTAGCAATCAAAACAGAAAATGTAAGCGTTATATATGACCAAGGAAGACCAAGTGAAACGAATGCTCTAACCGATGTCAACATTACCATCAATCAAGAAGACTACGTTGTAATTTTCGGACCGTCAGGTTGCGGAAAGTCAACATTGCTTTACACGATATCGGGAATCGAGAAGCCAACGAGAGGGAAAGTTCTTGTTTTGGGCAAAGACATCACCAAATTCTCACCCGACGAATCAGCGAAATTCCATCGCTCAGAGATAGGTATGGTTTTCCAAGCATATAACCTAATCCCAACACTAACAGTGCTGGATAATGTTGCATTGCCACAAATCTTCAGGGGCGTATCTAGGGAAAAAAGGAGGGCTCGTGCAAGAGTGCTCCTCCAAAGATTCGGCATCCTGCCCCAAGCAGAAAAATTACCAACAGAACTTTCTGGCGGACAACAACAAAGAGTTGGCATCGCAAGAGCGCTCATCAACGAACAACCTGTCATATTCGCCGATGAACCGGTGGGAAACCTTGATTCAAAATCAGCTAAAATAGTGCTCGATATTCTTTATGATCTGAACGTGAAGGATAAAAAAACCGTTATTTTGGTCACGCACGATCCGTCCCTCCTGACTTTCGCAACACATGTCATATACATGAAAGACGGAACAGTCGTGGGTGAAAAAAGATTTACCAATGAGCAGCGAGAAAACATAGTAAGGGAACAAACGACACAACCATTCGTCTCTTCGCCATCTGGCGTAGGCAGGATGCAAACCGGGATGGCAACTCCCTCGATCGGTCAAGCCGAATTATCGTCAGCAGAAAAAAGCAGGTTACGCGAAGAAGCGGCCAAGAACTTGGTAGAAACATTGGATGTCAAAATGGAGCCGACAGCAAAAAATGAGAAACCGGCCATGACGCCGACTCAACAGATCCAGCCGGTCCAACCAACCAGACAAGAACCACAACAACCGCCAAAGGAAAAAACCATCGGAGAAATAATCAGGGAAAAATACGCATCCAAAAAATAAATTTACATGGCATCCCTAAAAGATCTGGCAAAATATATATACGGGAATCAAAAAAAAGGCTTTTCAGACGCCGAGATTTATCAACTACTTGAACAAAGCGGATGGGACATAGAAGACATCAATGGGGCTTTTAAAAAAGCTCACCTGCTTAAAAATATTGACACTATCTTGTCTGCGCCATTTTCTTATCTAAAAAAATGGGCGACATCTTTTTTTTCTAATCTCGCGCATGCACCATCTGATATCGTCCGATTAATCCTATCTATCGCTCAGAATACCGGCACCAAGACATTCGAATCAATCGTTTTTATTTTTGGCGCGTTAACAAGATTACTGAAACATATTTTCATCGACGCGCTAAAATCAACACTCGCAAACCTGTCACAATCAAAAATCCTGAAAATTAAAAATGCTGCCGCTATAGAAGAGTTATCGAAATATATTGAAAAAAATTTCAGGGAGGGATCGCTTGAAGGCGATATTTTCGTAGCGCTTCTAAAGATAGGGTGGGACAAAAAAATAATCGACAAAGCATTTTCACGAGCCCATTCTCGTATACTCAAGGGCAATGTCGTCGCATTCGTGAAGTTCTTGTTATTGTCTCCGTTTTTTGCCGGCAAAAGAATCATTTCCCTGGTGCTATCAGCACTCAAGAAGATATTTTATGACTTACCACTGACAATATTGATAGGTACCAAGAAAGCTACGGTATTCATTTTCGCAAATATATCGGATAATCTAGTATCTTTGTATGGTTTTTTTACAAATCCGTTCAAGAAAAAACCTGCAAGTTTCAGATCGCAATACAAAACTGTAGCGCCACGCCTTACTATCAATCAACGCGTAAAATTATTTTTAGCCAGCACCCTGAACTCGCTCAAGTTGTGGCTATCGAGAACATTCAAAAAAACTTCCGAGATAAAGAAGCCGGCGCAACAAATCGTCATAATTCCGAGAGTATCTTCATTCTCGATGTTCTTGAAAAGTCTCAAATATTTCTTTGTGTCATATCCGCAGGCGATCAGGAGGATCAGACAGCGATCATTATTTAATGTTTCCCGATCAATCAAGAACGCTCCTTCAAGAGCATTCTTGATTCTTGCAAGAATAGGAGAATTTTTCAGATATGACCTGATATTTTTATTAAAGAAAATATCAATTTATCCAAAACGCTTTTTAAGCCTCGTCCTTAACAGATTTAAAAGTGTGAGCATTATCGGATTAATAAAGCTACCGATAAGGTTACTAATACTGTTAGCGAAGCTGCCTCTTTGGGCTATTTTTAGCATATTCAAGCTAATTAAAGAAATCAATGTTTCCATCTTCGTACTGCCATTCGAAATTATCGAATTCGTGCTTTTAAAATTATGGCAGGCTCTCAAAAAATCATTCGGACTGTTAATCGCTCCCTTTGCGCCAAGATTGAAACCAATAGTTCTTTCCATTAAAAGAATTTTTGTTCCCGCATCGAAAGAGCTTGATTTTGTCCCTCAAAATCTTTCTGAGATTCCGATCGGAGAAGTTGCTGACACTATGAAGCCTGCTGACATATTGAGGATTGCCGCCAGAATGTTCAAAACCAGAAGACTTAGGACATTTTTGACAATTCTGGGTATTGGCATCGGTATCGGCGCTATATTATTCCTAGTATCGCTCGGCTACGGTCTTCAAAGGATATTGATCGAGGAGATTGCAACCTCAGATGCTCTCTTGAGTTTGGATGTTTCCACACGCGATGAAATATTGATACCACTCGATAAAGCTTCCATAGACAAATTCACCGCCATGCCGGAAGTGTCGTATGTGAGCCCTCTCGTAGCCGTACCTGGACAAATATCTCTAGGTAATACCACCGCCAACACGATGGTCAATGGCATTTTGCCAAACTATTTCAAATTGGGAGGCATCGTGACAGACGAGGGGGAGCTATTCCAAGAAGGAGAACAAACAAAAATATTGATATCTTTGCCAATCGTAAAATTATTGAATCCCAATGTCATCTCGGAAGAAATCCCAGACGTACAAATAAAAGAAATGTTGGGCCAGAAGGTGTCAATCACTCTACTGCTTCCAACTCAGACCGACACTGGATTAGAAGAGGTGAGAACCATAGAATTCCAAACTGAATTCGAAATCAGTGGCGTCGTCGAAGATGCTATGGAAAGCTTGATTTATTTCCCACTATCGAGACTCGAAGAAGTCGGCATCACTAAATATCAGAGCGCAAAAGTCAGAGTAGCAGACAATAACTCGCTTGAACCGGTGCGAACAAAAGCGGTAGAGATGGGTTTCATTGTAGCCGCACTCTCTGACACCATCGAACAAGCAAATAAAGTCTTCCAAGTTCTTCAAATAATCCTAGCGTTATTTGGCATTGTGGCGCTTTCCGTATCCGCAATCGGAATGTTCAATACTATGACAATCGCCCTATTGGAAAGGACTCAAGAAATCGGCATCATGAAATCACTGGGAGCTTCCAATAAAAATGTCTGGGAATTATTCTTGGCCGAATCCATCATCATGGGATTCTTGGGGGGAGTGGGCGGTGTTACGATTGGCTACCTGAGTTCTGAAGGGTTCAATCTATTGATCAGGATCCTAGCCGGCGCGCTGGGTGGCAGAAAAGTTCAACTCTTCGAAAGGCCATGGTGGTTCATAGTGACTATATTAGTATTTTCAACCGTTGTCGGATTATTCACTGGTCTCTGGCCGGCCAGACGCGCAGCTCGTATCAATATATTGCAAGCTTTGAGGTATAAGTAAACCAAACTATCCAAAAGTCGTTATCGTATCATTGACATACACTCAAAGATATATCACCATACACATTATCGTTACCAAGAAATCCTAGACCACAAACAGAGGAGGATCCCAATGCAAGGCAAATCTAAAACAAAGACTAAACAGGTATTAGTTATAGAAGATGATAAGACTTGGATTACTTGCATTGACAATATGGTAGGAAGTTTGGGAATGGAAACGATAAATCTCAAGCCGGTCAGATCCGCCAAAGAAGCCCTGTCGCTAATCGAGCAATATCATCAAAAATCAGATTTTATTTTGCTTGATATGAATCTAGGGCATGGCACTTTCAATGATAGTCGCGCAGATGGCTACAAGATAGCGGCTCATCTGCATATCAGGCACCCGAAAGGCAGTGAAATACTCGCGAAAACTATTTGCAATTCTGGATTAGCAGATGATTATGTAAAAATCCTACGCCCACTCGGAATAAGACACTTCGGTGGAAAATCAAATTTTTCAGCCTGTCTTATGGGCAAATGTAATTGCGAAACAGCGGATTAAAAATCCGCTGTTTTATTTTTCAATGACAAGAATTCTTCTTTTAATTTTTTATGTCGCAGTTTTTTATGGTATCCGATTGCAAGTCGATGAGCCTCATCTCGTAGATTCCTGATGAACAGTCCCAAATCACTTGGCAATCCCGACAACAAAACAGTGTTAATAGGGGACAAAAACAGCCTTTCTTCTTTTTTCGCAAGCGATGCAACCCTCACGTCTTTCAACCCGTAAACACTCAAGACTTTCATGGCCGCGCCCAATTGCGTTATTCCGCCATCAACAATGACCAAATCCGGCATAGGCCATTTTTCTTCGCTACTCAAGACAGAGTGCTTAAATCTTCGCATTAAAACTTCTTCCATCATCCTAGGGTCATCGGCGCCAAGCACGGTTTTGATTTTAAATTTCCTGTATTCTTTCTTATTGATGGCTTGACCATCAAACACGACCATTGAAGCGGTGGCCAACTCTCCCTGGATATTTGAAACATCATAAAACTCTACACGCTGGATTTCTTTGCCGAACAACTCCGACAATCCACTTTTAATCTTGACGACATTGATAGCGTCTCTGCGTAACGGCTCAAAATTCCTAAACACTCGATGCTCAAAAACATTACTCAAACCATTTGCCTGGTCCCTGATTTTTGCAGCTTTTTCAAAATCCTCATTTCTTGTGGCAATCCTCATTTCTTTCCCCATGGACTTTAGGATGCTTGTTTTTCTGCCAGATAAAATAGCAACCAATGAATTGATATTTTTTTTATATGTTTTTTTATCGTCACTACTGAATTTTGATTTATCTTTTGCGCAACAGATTCCGACACAAAGACCGATATGCGTTTTCAAACATTTATTCTTATGATCGCTCTTGCACGTGCAATAAGGAAATATCTTCCGCAAATATTTGAGCGTTGATTTCAGGGCTTGACCATCAGTGTATGGTCCTAGAACAATATTTTTTTGCCCGCTTTTCACTTTTCTCTTTTCACTTTTCTCTTTTGATGGCTGATGCGTGATGAATAATTTTGGAAACTCGTCATCAGTGAATGCGACGTAAAAATAATTCTTGTCATCTTTCAATGTCACATTATATTTGGGACGATGTTTTTTTATCAACTGCGACTCAAGAATCAAAGCATCAATTTCCGTATCGGTGGCTTGATGGTCTATTTTCGCTATCTCTGAGATCATCAAAGATTTTATTCCAGAGAGCGGATTTTTTACAAAATAACTTTTTGCGCGCGCCTTCAAATTCACGGCCTTGCCGACATAGACTATCTTGCCGCTTATATCCTTGAATAGATATACTCCCGACGCTTCAGGGAGCGCGTCTAATTGCTTTTTTATCATTGACAAATTCATCGCAATATGCTATCATTATGTTGTTTGAAAAGCAAGGTTAGACGCAAGATAAA
>CAYHBU010000015.1:0-2287 GCA_964354925.1 uncultured Candidatus Saccharibacteria bacterium
GACAACCAAGGCAATCATTAAAATATTGGTAAGTATCACCAATGTTAAAATTATCGTTATGCCCTTTTCGTTTGAATTTTTATCCATGTATTTCAATAATCTAAGATTTAAAATTATTTTCTGGATCCCAAATCTCTTATTCCGTCTTATGAGTCTGGTCCTCGACCAGATATCACTGTTTGTAAAATTATATCGCGCTTC
The DNA here is from genome assembly GCA_964354925.1 of uncultured Candidatus Saccharibacteria bacterium. Classification (GTDB taxonomy): domain Bacteria; phylum Patescibacteriota; class Minisyncoccia; order GWC2-36-17; family GWC2-36-17; genus GWC2-36-17. The sequence goes on from CAYHBU010000015.1 coordinate 202, forward strand.
GATGTGAGCGGCGTACCTGCTGGAGTCTCAGCCTTAAAGACTATTATCACCCTGGCTTGTTTCCGGTCGGGATCTCCACCCTGATTATGACCAATTAGATTAAACCTCAAATCTGTCACTCTCATCGTATTGATTGGCGTTACCTGAGAAAATAAATGCATAGTCAAATTACTAAAACAATCTTTTTCGGTAGGGTCTATAACCCCATCTTCATTTCCTCCGTTTAACACAGCGTCATCAACGCACAACCTTTCAATCGTGCCGATAGCATTATTTAATTTATAAACAACTATTTGACCCCTGTAATTTATAAATCTCAAAACTTGGCAAGAAGAATTGATATCAGCCCACGAACAAGTAACTCCGATATCCAGATCGGGAAAGCCGGTACCAGCGGATTGAGGGAAAACAAAATTGCTACCCGTCCTAACTTCTTTAGCCATTGCCTCCAGGGCAAAGTAAGTGGAATTATCGATGTCCACTGACTTGGCAGATCTTTTTTGTGCTGAAGACATAGCAATGAATACCGCAACAACAATAGTGACGGTGGCAGTAAAAAGACTAATCGACACTAAAAGCTCGAGCAGGGTCACGCCCTTCTCGCCTGAATTTTTAATTTTGAATTTTGAATTTTGAGTCATTTGCATATAAAATGGAATTTAATATGATTTTCTAAATTCCATATTCTAGATTCTATTCTGTTAGCGCCAATCATATAATCGCTCCTCTACCTGGATGCAATATTGTTTATTGCTATTCACGCCACCGATGGTGCAAGAGCCTGTATCCCCCCATCCGACAGTTGCCTGCACTCTTACCGTTGGCACACCCTCCCCATCAGGATCATCTACAATAGTGATAATGCGAGAAAACGCTACACCCACCGTTCCATCATAAGCATAATGATTAGTAGCGGCATTCCACCTTATTAGGTTGCCTGGTTCTGGATCGGCAACAAAGTCATTGCTACTCCACCAAACATAGCCAGTGCAAGGAGCGCTCAAAGGACAACCGGTAGCGCTACCGCCTCCAGTCCAATCATTCCAGGGTGGTGGCGTCGCGTCATTTTCGCTATTCAGCCAATTATTATCACGGACATTATGGATGATTTCTAGCCCCTCCTGCGCCAAGTTCGTCGCAATCAATCTATTTTTAGATAAAGTCAGCCCCCTAACCCCTCCAGAAACCAGCGACATCGCCGCCGTTATGCCAACCAATAAGATAAAAATCGAAAGCATCGCCTCCAGGATGGAAAATCCATCTTCATTAGAGTTTTGATTTTTTTTCAATTTATTGATCTTATAATCCATTGTTTTATTCTAACTTCCAAATTCAAGATTCTGACTTCTATCCTTATTGCACCTCCACTAAACCGACTAAATTTAATTTGATGACTCTTTGTTTGGTAATGTCAGATTTAAGTACTAACGTTATTTCTGCGTTATTGGCTCCAGTATCCATGGATGGCTCTTCGTAAATTTTCAATACTGGATCTGGAGGAATGTATAAAATATTAATAACTGATCGACTTTGTCCCGCTACTGCCGGAGCCCGAATAAATCCCACGCTTATCCTAGGATCTAGGATTAGCTCTTCAATCTTTTCTGCCGGGTCGTAAATATAGTTTGGAACATCCCCATCATCTCTAAATAAAAAAATGGAATTAGTGCTCTTGCTCACTCGCACCCCGAAACCATTAGCTGGTGACCCACCAGACTGCGGAGAAAGAGCCAAGTTTTGCGCTCTCCTTAAGAATTGAGCCAATTTTTGCGTTTCGAATAAAAGCACCTCATCATTGCTCTGCCGAGAATAATTATACAAGGTAGTACCCATCAATATGCTGATAATAAAAACAACGACAAGCATCTCAATGAGAGTGTAGCCGTATTCGGCTGAAAAGCCGAAAAGCTTAATAGCTGAAAAGTTTATTTTTTTGTTTTTGCATTTTTGCATTTTTGCATTTAAGCTTACCGGCTTTTAAGCTGTTGGGCTTTAATTATTATACCAAATTATCAAAAATCTAACACTTGGAAATCATAACCCAGTCTCAGATACCATCTTATAATTTCATCGCCCCAGAAAAACG